>JAFWRC010000241.1 GCA_017508825.1 Lachnospiraceae bacterium | reverse complement strand
GCAGCTATGAGAAGTTTAAGGAATATACAAAACGTGTGGATGAAGAGAACTATGGTAATCTGCGCGGACTGCTGGATTTTGCTTTTCCGGAGAAGGCTATCCCGGTAGAAGAAGTAGAACCGGCAAGCGAGATCGTAAAGAGATTCAAGACCGGTGCAATGTCTTACGGTTCCATTTCCCAGGAAGCGCACGAGACACTGGCCATCGCGATGAACCACCTGCATGGCAAGTCCAATACCGGTGAAGGCGGTGAGAGCGATGAGCGTATCGCATCCGCAGGAACGGATACGGACAGATGCTCCGCGATCAAGCAGGTAGCCAGCGGACGTTTCGGTGTGACCAGTTCCTATCTGGTATCGGCAAGAGAGATCCAGATCAAGATGGCACAGGGAGCAAAACCCGGTGAAGGCGGACATTTGCCGGGCAAGAAAGTATATCCGTGGATCGCAAAGACGAGACATTCAACACCCGGTGTATCCCTGATCTCGCCGCCACCTCATCACGATATCTATTCCATCGAGGATCTGGCACAGCTGATCTATGATCTGAAATGCGCAAACCGCAAAGCGGATATCTCCGTGAAGCTGGTTTCGGAAGCCGGTGTAGGAACCATCGCGGCCGGTGTGGCAAAGGCCGGCGCACAGGTCATCCTGATCTCCGGTTATGACGGTGGTACCGGTGCGGCACCGAGATCTTCCATCCATCATGCAGGTCTGCCTTGGGAGCTTGGTCTGGCGGAAGCACACCAGACATTGCTGCAGAATGGTCTGCGTAATAAGGTGCGTATCGAGGCAGACGGTAAGCTGATGAGCGGTCGCGATGTTATTATCGCAGCGCTGCTGGGTGCGGAGGAATTCGGATTTGCTACGGCACCGCTGGTAACCATGGGCTGCGTGATGATGCGTGTCTGCAACCTGGATACCTGCCCGGTAGGTGTGGCAACACAGAATCCGGAACTGCGCAAGCGCTTTACCGGTAAGCCGGAATATGTAGAAAACTTTATGATGTTCATCGCAGAAGAAATGCGTGAATATATGGCAAAACTCGGTGTACGCAGTGTTGAGGAACTGGTGGGACGTACCGATCTGCTCAAGCAGGTAAAGACCGGCCTTTCCGTACATCAGGGTGAGGTGGATCTGGATGCGGTGCTGAAAGCAGCCAACGAGAAAGGCAAGTCCGTATTTGATCCGAAAGCAGTCTTTGATTTTGAACTGGAAAAGACCAAGGATGTAAGCCTGCTCATCAAGAAATGTAAGAAAGCGATCGAATCCGGCGAGCATACGGAACTGGATGTGGAAGTATCCAATACCGACCGTGCATTTGGTACGATCCTGGGCAGTGAGATCACAAGAGCGCATAAGGACGGTCTGGAAGATGACAGCATCGTAGTGCGCTGCAAGGGCGCCGGCGGACAGAGCTTCGGCGCATTCATCCCGAAGGGCCTGACACTGGAGCTGACCGGCGATTCCAACGACTACTTCGGTAAGGGTCTGTCCGGCGGTAAGCTGGTCGCAAAGATCCCTGCGAATGCTTCTTACAAAGCAGAGGAAAATGTGATCGTCGGTAACGTGGCGCTCTACGGAGCAACTTCCGGTACCGCATTTATCGGCGGCGTGGCAGGCGAGCGTTTTGCGGTACGTAACTCCGGAGCCAATGCTGTAGTAGAAGGCGTGGGTGAGCACGGATGCGAATATATGACCGGCGGTCGTGTGGTCGTGCTCGGACGCACCGGCAAGAACTTTGCGGCAGGTATGAGCGGCGGTGTGGCTTATGTTCTGGATGAAGATAATGTATTGTACAAAAACCTGAACAAAGAGCTGATCCTTTTGGAAAAAGTTGAGAATAAATATGATTGTCAGGAACTGAAGAATCTGATCGAAGCACACGTGGCAGCGACCGGATCTGCGATCGGTAAAAGGGTGCTGGAGAACTTTGAAGAGAGCTTAAAGCACTTTAAAAAGATCATTCCGCAGGAGTACAAGAAGATCGTATCTCTGAGTGCATCCCTGGAAGAAAAGGGTGTACCGGCGGAACAGGCACAGATGGAAGCATTTATGGCACTGCACGGTTGATAGATTGGAGGACAAAATGGGAAAAGCAACTGGTTTTTTGGAATATGACAGAGAAGACGGAAAGGTAACACCCGTTAAGGAAAGGATACAGAATTTTCAGGAGTTTCACGGCAGACTGAATATGGAAAAGCAGCGCAAGCAGGCAGCCCGCTGCATGGCCTGCGGTGTCCCGTTCTGCCAGTACGGCGGGATGCTCTCCGGTATGGCAAGCGGATGTCCGCTGCACAATCTCGTGCCGGAGACCAATGATCTGGTCTATACCGGGAATTTAAAGCAGGCGTATCTTCGTCTGTCCAAGACACATTCGTTTCCGGAGTTTACCTGCAGGGTATGCCCGGCATTGTGCGAAGCAGCCTGCACCTGCAACTTAAACGGGGATCCGGTATCGACCAAAGAGAATGAAAAAGCGATCATCGAGACCGCCTATCAGGAAGGCTGGGTACAGCCGGTGATCCCGAGTGTGCGCAGCGGTAAGAAAGTAGCAGTGATCGGCAGCGGCCCGTCCGGTCTGGCAGCGGCGCAGCAGCTCAACCGCAGAGGACATCTTGTGACGGTATTTGAACGCAGTGACCGTATCGGCGGACTGCTCCGTTACGGTATCCCGAATATGAAACTGGACAAGTCTGTGATCGACCGCCGTGTGAAGATCATGGAAGAAGAAGGCGTGGTATTTAAGACCAGCGTAAACGTTGGCGTGGATGTAACGGCGGAAGAACTGAAAAAGGAATTTGATGCCGTAGTACTCTGCTGCGGAGCATCCAATCCCCGGGATATCAATGTGCCGGGAAGAGACGCAAACGGGATTTATTTTGCAGTTGATTTTCTCGGAAAAGTAACCAAGACCTTATTGGATACGAACTTTGAAAAGCCGCCTTATGAGCTGGCAAAGGATAAGCATGTGATCGTGATCGGCGGTGGTGATACCGGTAATGACTGTGTGGGTACCACGATCCGTCTGGGAGCAGCATCCGTAACACAGCTGGAGATGATGCCCTGCCCGCCGACCGAGAGAGCAGCAAGCAATCCGTGGCCGGAATGGCCCAGGGTCTTAAAGACAGACTATGGCCAGGAAGAAGCCATCGAAGTGTTTGGTCATGATCCGCGTGTCTATACGACCACGGTAAAGGAATTTATCAAAGATAAAAAAGGCAATGTAAAACAGGCAGTGCTGGTGAAGCTGAAGAGCGAAAAAGATCCGAAGAGCGGACGTATGATGATGGTTCCGATCGAAGGAAGTGAAAGCAAAGTGCCCTGTGATCTGGTGCTGATCGCAGCCGGCTTCCTGGGCAGCCAGAAATATGTGACCGATGCCTTTGGTGTGGAAGTGGACGGCAGAACAAATGTAAAGACCGAGGCAGGACAGTACGCAAGTAATGTACCGAACGTATTTGCTGCAGGTGATATGCACCGCGGCCAGTCGCTGGTGGTATGGGCGATCCACGAAGGCAGGGAAGCAGCAAAGGCGGTGGATGCCGCACTGATGGGATATTCGTATTTATAAGGGAGGAAACTTTATGTGTTCGATTTTAGGCTTTTGCGGTAAGGATACCGAAGGAAAGATCATAAAAGATGCTCTGGAAAAAACGCATTCCAGAGGGCCGGATGATTACCGTGTCATGGAGACCGGTAACGGTTTTCTGGCGTTTAACCGTCTGGCGATCATGGGCCTTACGGAAAACGGAATGCAGCCGTTTGCGTATGGCGACAAAAAGACGCTGAAGTATTCAAAGCAGATGTATGCGGACAGCAAGATCACGACAAAGCCGGAAGGCAGTGAGATCCTGCTGGTATGCAACGGTGAGATTTATGGATTCCGTAAGAGCAAGGAAGAACTGCTTGCCAAAGGATACGAGTTTATCAGTGATTCGGACTGCGAGATCCTTCCGGCGCTTTATAAGGAATACGGAACGGATATGTTTGCAAAACTGGATGCAGAGTATGCGCTGATCCTGTATGATGCAGAAAAGGATTCCTATATCGCAGCAAGAGACCCCATCGGGATCCGTCCCCTGTATTACGGCAAAACCGCAGCCGGAACTTTTGTATTCGCTTCCGAGCCGAAGAATCTCACCGGTCTGTGCAAACGCATCATGCCGTTTCCGCCGGGACATTATTTCAAGGACGGACAGTTTATTCAGTACCGTGATATGTCATCGGTAAAGACGGTGATCCATGAGGATATGGAGACAGTCACCAAAGAGATCCATGACCGTCTGATCGAAGGTGTGAAAAAGCGTCTGGATTCGGATGCACCGGTAGGTTTCCTGCTTTCCGGCGGACTGGATTCTTCCCTGGTATGCGGTATTGCAGCCAGCCTTTCCGATAAGCCGTTGCAGACCTGGGCCATCGGTATGGACATTGATGCCATCGATCTGAAGTATGCAAGAGAAGTGGCAGACTACATCCATTCCGATCATCATGAAGTGATCATTTCACAGAAAGATGTTGTGGATGCCGTGGACGAAGTGATCAAAACACTGGGAACTTATGATATTACAACTACACGTGCATCCATCGGTATGTATCTGGTCTGCAAGGCGATCCATGAGCAGTCCGATACACGTGTGCTTCTGACCGGTGAGATCTCCGATGAGATCTTCGGATACAAATATACGGATTTTGCTCCGGATGCGCAGGCGTTCCAGACCGAAGCGGAAAAACGTATCCGTGAGCTGCACATGTATGATGTGCTCCGTGCAGACCGCTGCATCAGCGTAAACTCCTTAGAGGCCAGAGTACCGTTCGGAGATCTGGATTTTGTGGAATACTGCATGGCCATCGATCCGGAGATGAAGATGAACCGTTACGGCAAGGGCAAGTACCTGCTGCGTAAGGCGTTTGAGAAAGATGCGCTGATCCCGGAAAGCATTCTGTGGAGAGAGAAAGCAGCATTCTCCGATGCAGTCGGACATTCCCTTAAGGATGATCTGGCGGAGCTGGCGGAGCGCACCTACAGCGATGCGGATTATGAGCTTGGTATCAAGAAGTATGAATATGCAAAGCCTTTCACCAAGGAATCTCTGCTGTATCGTGATATCTTTGAAAAATATTATCCCGGTCAGGCAGAGATGGTGGTTGATTTCTGGATGCCGAATAAGAACTGGGAAGGCTGCAATGTAACGGATCCTTCGGCAAGAGTATTATCAAATTACGGAGAAAGCGGAAAATGACAAAATATATTTTTGTGACCGGTGGTGTGGTATCCGGTCTGGGAAAAGGGATCACGGCAGCTTCTCTGGGACGCTTGCTCAAGGCCCGGGGGCTGAAAGTGGCAGCGCAGAAACTGGATCCGTACATCAACGTGGATCCGGGAACCATGAGCCCGTACCAGCATGGGGAAGTGTATGTCACGGAAGACGGCGCCGAGACGGATCTGGATCTGGGACATTATGAGCGTTTTATCGATGAAGATCTGACGAAGTATTCCAACCTGACATCCGGAAAGGTATACTGGAATGTATTGAACAAGGAACGGAGAGGCGAGTATCTCGGATCTACCGTGCAGGTCATCCCTCACGTGACGAATGAGATCAAGGAATTCGTCTACCAGGCCGGAAAAGAGACCGGCGCGGATGTGGTGATCACCGAGATCGGCGGTACCATCGGTGATATCGAATCACAGCCGTTTCTGGAAGCAGCCAGACAGATCTCCCTGGAAGTGGGACGCGAGAACAGCCTGTTCATCCATGTGACGCTGGTGCCGTATCTGCATGGATCGGATGAGCACAAGTCCAAACCGACACAGCATTCCGTAAAGGAACTGCAGGGCATGGGCATCCATCCGAACATCATCATCCTGCGCTGCGATGAGCATCTGGAGGATTCGATCTTTAAGAAGATCGCCATGTTCTGTAATGTAAAAGAGGACTGTGTAATTGAAAACATCACGCTGCCGTATCTGTATGAAGCACCGCTGATGCTGGAAGAAGCCGGTTTCTCCGGTATCGTCTGCCGCGAACTGCATATTGATGCAAAATCGCCGGATCTCACCGAATGGGAGAAGATGGTGGCGCAGATCAAGAACCGCAGCCGTCGTGTCAAGATCGGTATCGTAGGAAAGTATGTGCAGCTGCATGACGCATATCTGTCGGTTGCGGAAGCACTGCATCACGCAGGTTATGTGCACAATGCCTTTGTGGATATCGAGTGGATCGATTCCGAACAGATCACGAAAGAAAACGTAGCGGAAACACTGAAAGACTTAGCCGGTGTGATCGTGCCCGGCGGTTTCGGTTCCCGCGGTATCGAGGGGATGATCCTGACGGCAGAATATGCCAGAACCCATAAACTGCCGTATCTTGGAATCTGCCTGGGTATGCAGATCGCCGTGATCGAGTATGCCAGAAATGTGAAAGGCTGGGCAGATGCGAACTCCGGTGAGTTTGATCCGGATTCCGAACATAAGGTGATCGACTTTATGCCGGGGCAGTATGAATCCATTGAAAAAGGCGGGACACTGCGTCTCGGCGCTTATCCCTGCAAGGTGAAATCCGGCAGTCTTTTGGAAAAATGCTATGGTAGTGCAGAGATCTCCGAACGTCATCGCCACCGTTACGAGTTCAACAATGATTTCAAAGAGGATCTGGTCGCCAGTGGTCTGGAACTCTCCGGTATGTCGCCGGACGGCAACCTGGTGGAGACCATCGAGATCACGGATCATCCGTTCTACATCGGGGTACAGTTCCATCCGGAACTGAAATCCCGCCCGAACCGCCCGCACCCGTTATTCCTGGGACTGGTGGAGAATGCGCTGAAGTAGGCTGTAAATTCCGGTTTATCGAGTCGGCGAGCCACGGGGACGGTTCTGGTGAGCCATGGGGACGGTTCTTGTGGCAACAAGATCGAAGATCTTTAGCCACAAGAACCGTCCCCATGGCTCACCGAGATGTATCGACAACCACCACATCGCAAGGGCTCCCCCCACATTCGTGGATCCCCCCACATTCGTGGATCCCCCCTCGCGAATATCCTAAGGCATCCTCCCGCAAGCGGGTCCCTCCTTAGGATGAACAACCGGAATTTGACGGAATTTAAAGCTTATGTTATCACTATTATCATAGTGATTTTTTTGTTGTTAAGTCAGAAAAACTATGGGATGATCAGAAAATAAATGAGAGAGATTGTTTTTTCAAAACTGAATCCGGAAAAAGTAGCGCGTACAATGGATAACTTTTTGGATTTGCGGGATGAATATTTGTTTGCGACACTTTTTAACGGTTGCAGGAAGGGATATATTTCCGGTGCAGAGTTTGAGCGTATAAGAAAATTGCGGAAGGAGCCGATACGGAATGCGGTGTTTTGTACCTTTGGGACATGGCTGATCATCGTTGTGTTGAAAATCATCCTGTTTCCTGTGGAACCGGCGGAGGCCATAATAGAAGCACTATATATCGTGGCAGGATGTGCGCTCATATATCTGATCTTTATGAGTTCACGTTCGATATCTTTTAGGAATATACGGGTGGATAGATCGGAGGACCGTCAGATAGCGGAAGCATGCGGTGGTCTTGATCAACATATTTTGAGCAGGCCTGTTTTTTACGGCAGCGCGGTGATCCGGGCAAAAAAACAGATCCGCGCAGCCGGGAAGGATGAACAAAGGGCTGAGGAACAGCGGATGGCAGAAGTACTATACGGCTATGTTTGTGAGCTTTATAATGTGTGGCAGTTGGTAACCATTTCAAAAGAGATCCGGGAGTTTGCAGATCAATGCGGAATAGAGTTTGTGGAGTGTGAACTGAAGGAAAAGTGGGGGAAAGATATAAATCAGGTATATCAGATCATGATCACTGCTAAGTTCCCGGAAGCGGAAGATACCGTTATTCCGATGGAGACGGATGAGAAAACAAGAACATTTGCATTGCCTTTTAGTGTCGGCGAGGCGATCAAATCGAAATACGGAAGGAAAAAGAGAATGGATCTGTCCGTGCTGGATGATTCCTACTATGAATTCAAGCGTGAGTTTGGTAAGGCGAAAAGCGAAATTATGGGGACGATGCATAAAAAGAAGCCGGAGGAAAAGGCTGCAGTAAAGAATGCTATGGATCTTGTAAGGTTTTGAATAAAGGAATCGCGTAATTGGATTTTATTAAGCCTTTCCCAACGTAAGGAATGTGTTGCTGTCGCAACCGCGCTCGGCGCGAGCGTTCTGCAGGCAGAACGCTATTTTATACAATCTAAAACGCTTAAAGTCTTGAAAAATCAATAAAAAAAAGGTTATAATAGATACTATATCAAGGGAAAGGTATCGGGGATGGATTTTTGGGTTACCGTGGTGGATGATGAGGCTCTGTGCCTTACCAACGCCAGAAATCTGCTGGGGGATGAAGGGATAAAGGTCAGCTGTCTGAAATCCGGGCAGGACCTTTTGAAATTTGTGCAAAAAAACACTCCCGATCTGGTCCTTCTGGATGTGATGATGCCGGGACTGGATGGTTTTGAAACGCTTAAGAGACTGCGCGGCTTTGAAGACCAGAATGGCAGAACACATATCCCGGTGATCTTTCTGACCGGTGAAAATGATGCAAAAGCGGAACAAAGAGGACTGGCGTTAGGAGCCTCTGATTTTATCCGCAAACCTTTCAACAAAGAGATCCTGCTTCGCAGGATCGATAACACCATAAAGAACAAAAAGACAATTGAACTGCTTACGGAAGAGGCCAAGAAGGATAAACTGACCGGCTTTTGGAATAAGACGCGCGGTACGGAGCGGATCGGGCAGCTTTGCAGGCAGAAAAGCGGCACGCTGCTGATCATGGATCTGGACAATTTCAAACTGGTTAACGATCTGTTCGGGCATGATATGGGGGATAAAGTGTTGCAGGCGTTTGCGGATATCATCCGCAGGAATACGCGGGAATACGATACCATAAGCCGGATCGGCGGAGATGAGTTCCTGGCATTTATCGAGGATCTTACGGATGAGAGTTATGTTGCGTCTGAGACCATACAGCTGAATGCAGATTTTGCCAAACAGGCCAGGTGTCTGCTCGGGGAAGAACACGGCCTGCCTTTGGGGATTTCCGTAGGCGCGGTGATGGTTCCGAAACATGGGCGGGAATATGAGGAACTGTTTTCCATGGTAGATAGTGCGTTGCATTCGGTCAAACAGAACGGAAAGCATGGATACAGTATCTATGACCGTACGGACATGGCAAATGATGCTGAAAGGACAGATCTGGAGCAGGAGATCGAACGTCTCAGCACGATCGTGGAAGAGAGAAATGAAGGCGGGGGCGGATTGCTGCTCGGAAGAGAAGATTTTTCCACCGTTTATCGTTTTACCATGCGTTTCTATAAAAGATATGGCGGGGCTTCGGTCCGTATCCTGTTTTCTCTCAAAGCGAAAGAAGAAAACGGGAAAGGGCTGGCGGAGACCGGAGTTGCCTTCGGACGTTTCCTGCAGAAAGAGCTGCGCAGGAGTGATCTGATCATGCAGCACAGGACCAATCAGTTTTTTGTTGTTTTGAACGAAAGAACCAAAGTTGAGGCAGACGTTGTGATCCAAAGGATACTGACAGGGTGGGAAGCAAGCGGACTCGGTAAGGGTGTTTTGGTGGAACTGTCTTTCCGCAGCACGGATTACCCGGCAGGGAGAAAAGAATAACGAGGGGAACCGGAGGAGCCGCAAGGTTCTGAACCGTTATGATGAGGTAGGTATATGGAGCAACGCAGAACAGAAAACTTTATCATTTTTGTGGTAACGGTTGCCGGGGCAGGTTTAACGGTCGAGAGCCTGCTTATGCATTGGGAGTTCTGGGTACCCCCGTTGATCCTGATCGGTGCGGCTCTGTTATGGATCATCAATCTTGCGGAAAAACCGTCTCTCGCATTTCGGAAAATATGCTATCTGATCTATGGGATGCTGGCGGTCTTTTATCATGGCATCCATGAAAGCAGTTTCTTTGATATTTCCATTGTTATGGTCTTATGCATGGTGGCATTTTCCTTTCTGGATGAAGTCTATATGATGAATCTTTTTTTAGGAGAATACGTGCTTTTGATCACGATACAGATCGCGCTGGCATTTACAACCGGTGGTACGGTCTTTGATGTGCTGAACACATCCAGGATCATTTTGCATTCCGCGGTTGTGCTCCTGATCTTTTTCAGCTGCAGAAAAGTTATCAACGACCGTCTGGAGGCAGCGGGATCCGAGCAGGAGAAGGCGGAGCGGATACGGACCAACAATGCGGATATGGAGGATTTTCTTACCAATATTTCACATGAACTGCGGACACCGGTCAATGTAGTGAACGGAATGTCAGATCTTCTGATCAAACGGAATGCAGGAAAAGAGGCGTTCTCCATAAAAGATGCCGGGATCCGTCTGGCCTATCAGATCGAGGATATTCAGGATTATACCGAGTGTAAGCGGGGAAAGATCCTGCTGGAAGAAGACGATTATATGAGTACCTCTCTGATCAATGACGTGGTCACTTCCTTCCGGCTGCTGGAAAACAGCAACAATCTGGAACTGGTAGTGGATCTGGCGCCTTCCGTGCCGACAAGGATGCGGGGGGATATCCGCAAGCTGCATAAGATCTTCCGGCATCTGCTGGTGAATGCCGTGAAGTTTACGAAAAGAGGCGGTATTTTTGTCCGGATGTATGCCGAGAAAACGGAGTACGGTGTAAACCTCTGTGTTGAAATGACGGATACCGGCATCGGAATGGATCTGAAAGCGCTGGAATCCGTATCCGAAGGCATGTATCAGGTGAATAAAAAGCGAAACCGGAGCTCCGGAGGGATCGGGCTCGGTCTGTATATCGTATATGGCTTTACCCATCGCTGCGGCGGTTTTGTAAAGATCGAGAGTGAAAAGAATGTAGGAACCACCATCCGTGTTACGATCCCGCAGAAAGTTACGGATGCTTCACCATGTATTGCGTTGTCCGAACGTTTCGACGGCAATATCTTATTCCATGTAAAAGCGGATAAATATTTTGTTCCGCGTGTCCGCGATTTTTACCGGACAATGGCATCCAATCTGGCAGCCGGGATCCATGTGCCGCTGTATTCGGCAGAGACGACCAAAGATATCGAACGCATGATGGAAAAAATGCATGTTACGAATATCTTTATGGGGCAGGAGGAATATGAGGCAGATCCGGAATATTATGACCGCCTGAGTGAAGGGGATATTGTAGTGGCAGTATCGGCATTTCCCGGTTTTAAACCGAGCCGTGGCAGTCACGTGATCGTTATGCCCAAGCCCCTGTATGCATATCCGATCATTAAGATCCTGAATGACGGGAAGAATGCCCGAAATCTGGATGTTTCGGAAAATGCGGTAAAGCCGTCCTTCCTGGGGATCCGTGCATTGATCGTGGATGATGAACCCATGAATCTGGTGGTGGCATCCAGTCTGTTTTCCGATTATAAGATGATCATAGAGACCGCCGGCAGCGGAAAAGAAGCGCTGGCAAAGTACCGCGCCGGAGATTATCAGGTGGTATTTATGGATCATATGATGCCGGAAATGGATGGTGTTGAGGCCATGAAACTGATCAAGAAAGCAGCGGATGAGACGGAACGGAGCATTCCGGTGGTTGCGCTTACGGCCAATGTGGTATCCGGGGCGAGAGAGATGTTTATCCGTGAGGGATTTGACGGGTTTATCGCCAAACCGATCAACATTTCGGATTTTGAAAGAGTGATGCTGCAGCTGTTTCCCGAAGCCGGAATGAAGGAAGGAGGGCGCACATGATCAAACGGTTCGTTCAATTTGTCAGTGATGCCATCCACGATCCGGAGAGGGAATTGTCGGAACGCGTCTTTGTGATCTTTTCCATTATTTCGGAGATCGCGGTTTTGATCGCTCTTGTGGGCGACATTGTTTTTCAGGAAAATATCGGCGAGATCATCACGCTCATCGGGATCGTGGTCGTGGTTCCGCTGGTGACCTTTGTGTGCCTGTATAAAAACGTTATCCGTTTTGCCATTGTTTTTCTGGTGACAAGCCTGATATTTCTGATCCTGCCGGCGCTCTTCTTCTTCGGAGGAGGCCTGGAGGGCGGCGGATATATCTGGTTTGTTTTTGCATTTATGTATATCGGCCTAGTGATCACCGGGAAGTGGAGAAAACGGATGATCGGTCTCCTGATCCTGATGATGCTTTTATGTTATGCCGCTGCCTGGTTTTATCCGGAACTGATCGCGGAACACAGCAGGGCAATGTACTTTGCGGATTCTTTCATTTCCGTTATTCTGGTGGGTATTCTTTGCTTCTATATGACGTGGTCGCAGAATATGCTGTTTATGGAAGAGAACGCCAGGGCAAAGAAGGAGACGGAACGGGCGGAGGAACTGACGCGGTCCCAGAACCGTTTCTTTTCCAGTATGAGTCATGAGATCCGTACCCCGATCAATTCCATCCTGGGGCTAAATGAGCTGATCCTTCGGGATCCCGAAGCAACGGATGAGATCGTAAAAGATGCGACGGGAATTGCCGGCTCCGGAAAGATGCTGCTGGCCCTGATCAATGATATCCTGGACTTTTCCAAGATGGAAGCAGGAAGCATGGACATCGTACCGGTGGATTACCGGGTCGGGGATCTGCTCTCCGAGATCGTGAATATGATCTGGCTCAAAGCACAGGAGAAAGGGCTGGAATTTAATGTCAGTGTAGATCCGGAAGTACCGGCGGTTCTGTACGGTGATGAAGTCCGCATCAAGCAGATCATCATCAATCTGTTAAATAACGCTGTAAAGTATACCTCGGAAGGATCGATCAGCCTGCATATCGAACATAAAGATGCAGACAACAAAACAACGACGCTGATGATCTCGATCTCCGATACAGGAATGGGTATCAAGAAAGAGGCACTGCCGTATCTGTTCGATGCGTTCCGGCGGGTAGATGAAGCAAAGAACCGCCATATTGAAGGAACCGGCCTGGGACTTTCTATCGTAAGGGAATTGACGGAACTGATGAACGGCACGGTAACGGTCAACAGTGTATACGGGGAAGGCTCCACATTTACCGTTACGTTGAAACAGGGGATCACGGATGAGAAACAGATCGGGGATCTGAACATACAGAACAAGGAGATGATGAAACGCTCGAAATATGAGAGTGGTTTCAAAGCGCCGGATGCGAAGATCCTGATCGTTGATGATAATGAAATGAATCTGGAAGTGGAAAAGAAGCTTCTGAAGGATACGCAGATCGTGATCGATACCGTAGTAAACGGCAGGGAAGCGTTGGAAAAGACGCTGCAGAACCGGTATGACGTGATCCTGATGGACCATCTGATGCCGGAAATGGACGGTATTGACTGCCTAAAGGCAATCCGCAGTCAGACGGGCGGAATGAACCGTACGTCGCCGGTCATTGTCCTTACGGCGAATGCAGGAAGTGATAACAGGGAGCTGTACCACCGGGAGGGCTTTGACGGATATCTGCTGAAGCCGGTTTCCGGGGAGATGCTGGAAGATATCCTGATGCGGCATATTTCCAAAGACAAACTCATCATTTCGGAAAAGCGGATGCGTATGCATGAGGATATCAATACTGCGGCCGGCTATGCAAGAAAGGCGGCAGTGGTCATTACTTCCACAAGTATGTGCGATCTGCCGGATGAGGTGCTGCGCAGATTGAATATCCCGATCCTTCCGTTTACCATCCGTACGGAAGAGGGCGTATTTAAAGACGGCGTTCAGATGGATGCGAATGAACTGATCCGGTACATCAATGCAGGCGGAACCGCAGTTTCCAGCCCGCCGGATGTGAGCGCGTATACGGAATTTTTCTCGGCAGCTTTAAAAAAGGCGCATCAGCTGATCCACATTGCCCTGACAACGAGTATGAGTAAGGATTACCGGAACGCTATGGAGGCCGCGCGATCGTTTGATAATGTAATTGTGATCAACTCAGAATGCTTATCGAGCGCAACGGGAATCCTGGTACTGATCGCGCAGAAGCTGGCACAGCAGAATGTACCGGTTTCCGAGATCGTAGCGGAGCTGGAGGCTGTGAAAAAGCGACTGCGCTGCGGATTTGTGATGGGATCTACGGCGTATATGGCGGAACGCGGACTGATCAGTCAGCGGATGCACAGGATCGCGAAGAGCCTGAATCTGTATCCGAGCCTGAGTATGAAGGACGATAAGTCACGGCTCAGCGGTATGTGGCTCGGAGATCGAAAACGGGTGTACCGGAAGTATATCCATAGTGCATTTCCGGTAGATATCATCCCGGATTCGGATGTGGTGTTCATCACCTATGCAGATGTGCCTCTGGAAGTGCTGCAATGGGTGAAAGAGGAGATCAGCCGGATCGCCTATTTTGAACATGTGATCTTTAAACAGGCATCGGCGGCCATCTCTTCCAACTGCGGACCGGGGACGCTGGGTATCCTGTATTTTGTAAAATCCAACAAATCCTATAATATCGGTTCCTTCTTCCCGGAAGAAGAGGAAGCGGAGCCGGAGGAAGAAATCGCCAATCTGCCGGAGTTTAAAACAGAGAATGGGGAAAGAGCGGAGGACGAAGAAAAGCCATGGTATCAGCAGTTTGATTTTATCGATGGGGAAGCGGCTGTCAAAAACAGCGGATCTGAGACTGCGTTCCGTTCGGTTTTGAAGATCTTTTACAATTCGATCCCGGATAAGACAGCGGAACTGAACGGCTATTATGAAGCGGAAGACTGGGAGAATTATACGATCAAGATCCATGCGCTGAAAAGCTCGGCCAAACTGATCGGCGCAATGAAGTTTTCGGAAGAAGCGCAGCTTCTGGAAGATGCCGGAAAGGCTAAAGAGACCGCTTATATCAGGGAACATTATCCGACATTCGTACAGGAATATGAGTATCTGAGAAACCGGCTGAAAGAGTATTTTGGAGAAAACGAAAGCAAAGAAGAGGAACGGGAGAAGCCGGAAGCAGATGAATTCCTGATGGAAAGTGTTTATGAGGGCTTAAGGGACGCTGCGGAAGAGATGGATTGTGATGCCATCGAAGGGATCCTGGAAGAAATGGAGCCGTACCGGATCCCGGAGGCGGAACAGGAGAAGTATAATGCGATCGTCAAAGCGGCCGGGAATTATGATTATGATGCGATCCTGGCATTATTGGGGGCAGGTGAGGAATAAGCATGGAGAGAGTGATCCGGATCAATGATACCGTCAACGCATTTGCGTGGGGAACGTTCGGGCTGATCCTGCTGCTCGGGACAGGATTGATCTGCAGCAGCGTGACGGGCTTTTTTCAGATCACCAAGGCACGCCACTGGTGGAAAGAAACCTTTGGGATCGCAAAGGGAAGAGGACGTATCATTAATGATGCGGGGGCCTTGTCACAGCTTCGTACTTTCTGTACGGCACTGTGCGCAACGGTCGGAACCGGAAATATAGCCGGTGTATCTACCGCCATCTGTATGGGCGGCCCGGGGGCCGTATTCTGGATGTGGGTTGCGGCCTTTTTCGGAATGATGGTAAAATATTCCGAGAATGTTCTGGGAATTTATTACCGCCGGAGAAATACGGAAGGCGCATGGTCCGGCGGGCCCATGTATTACCTGCAGGATGGCCTGGGATCGATCAAAGGATGCAGGCAGCTTGGAAAAATACTCGGAACACTTTTTTGCATCTTTACTATGCTGGCTTCCTTCGGGATCGGCAATATGAGCCAGATCAACAAGATCACCATCAACTTTAGTGCTACATTTCTGGCAGATACTCAGAGCGGCATATTTCTCGGCGCATCCACGACCAACTGGTTTATCGGGCTGGTTTTGACACTGGCAGCGGCTTTTATCATACTGGGTGGTTTTCGGCGGCTTGCGGCGGTATCGGAAAAACTGATCCCGTTTATGACGGCGGTGTATGTCATCGGATGCCTGGTGATGATCCTGCTGCATATCCGTCTGCTTCCGGAGGTGATCGCATCCATCTTTCGTTTTGCATTAGGTCCGAAGGCGGTACTCGGAGGAGCGGCCGGGACCGCAGTACAACTGGCATTTAATACGATCAAGAACGGCTGTAAGCGTGGTGTTTTCTCTAACGAAGCCGGATTGGGGTCTTCCGTGATGGTACACAGCAATACCTGCGCCAGGGAACCGGTAAGACAGGGATTATGGGGCATTGCCGAAGTATTTCTGGATACCATGGTGGTCTGTACGATGACGGCGTTCGTCGTTTTGGGGTCTGGGGCAATCGATCTCAAAACAGGTTTTGTTGCAGAAGGCACAAACGATGCAACCCTGGTTGCTAAAGCGTTTGGCGCAGCTCTGGGAAAGCCGGGGGAATGGTTTGTTGTGCTTTCCATCACGCTGTTTGCATTTACTACCGTAATGGGGTGGTCTTACTACGGAGCCAAGGTTGCGGAGTATCTGTTCGGAGTGGTATGGGCAAAGGTTTACCGTGTGATATTTATCCTTCTGATTGTATTTGGCGCAGTGATGGAATCAAATCTGGCATGGGATATTTCAGATACATTCAACGGCCTGATGATGATCCCTAATCTGATCGGGGTTCTGATGCAGATACCGCTCATTATGAAACTGACTCGTAATTATATCGATCGAAGGCTGAAGGGAAAAGAGGTTGAGCCAATGCTGTCGTTTGACAGGGATATACAAAGAGATGCGGAAAGAGCAGTAAATAAGGGGATGGATTAGTTCTTAAGGAGGAAGAATAATGAATCGAAAAGTGGTTTTGGTCATGTACCAGTACAGTGTGGTAGTGAAAGGCTTTGAGAAAAAACTGAAAGAAATGCAGCTTGAGGTGGAGGTTGTTCTGGCGGAAGAGGAGGATCGTTTTATGCATCTTTCCTCCTGGGCGGGATTGTTTGTCTTTTATCTGCCGGGAGATCTGCTGGATGATGAGAAAAAGAAAGACCAGTTGGTCAAAATGCTGGGGATCACCCAGAGCAGAAATGCGCAGGCGATCATTGTCGGAGAAGCGAAGTATCATGCGGATCTGATCCGCGAACTTCCGGTCGTGGATGTGTGTGACTGGTTTGAACGGCCGGTGGATATGACGAAATTTGCCAATAGTGTTGAAAAAGCGCTTAAAGATTATGAAAACCGACTGATAAGGAAAAAAATCCTGATCGTGGACGATGATCCTTCTTATGCGGCGATGGTGCGTGAGTGGATCAAGGATAGTTATCAGGTCGGTATCGTATCAAACGGGATGCAGGCGATTACTTACCTTATCGAGAAACCTGTAGATCTGATCCTTTTGGATTATGAAATGCCGGTGGTGGACGGACCGCAGGTGCTGGAGATGCTCCGGCAGGAACCTGCGACACAGGATATTCCCGTGATCTTCCTGACCGGGAACGGAAAGAAGGAAGCAGTGGCAAGGGTAATGGCTTTGCGGCCGGCAGGTTATCTGTTAAAATCTACGACAAGGACGGATCTGCTGAACTTTCTGAAAGAGAAACTGAATTAAGCTTTGGGAGGAGAATATGCGTATCAAAAACTGTCTGGCCGGTATATTGCTTGTTGTGCTGATGTTTGTCATGACAGCTGCAGGTGTGCGATCCGGCGTATTGGAGCTTCCGAAAAAGATGGCACACAACATCTATATGGATCCGGTGCTGGAAGACGGACGGGATGTACCGCGCGTTTCAGATCGACTTCGGCGGTCTGGATACGCCGAAGAACACTTATTGGGCATTGTGCAACTGGCAGATGGCCGGAGGTTTCGGCGCTTATGCGGGACTGCAGAATACCGGTAACGGGCCGAGAGCGATCATGTCTTTCTGGGAAGGGGAGAAAAACGGACAGATCTTAAGAGCGCACCGGGTGTATCCATACGGTGCGGAACGGCAATTTGGAGGGGAAGGCGAAGGTACCAATTATATCCCGGAATATGTCTGGAAAGGCGGGCAGTGGTATCGCATGCTTCTGTATTCCTGGGATGATATATGGACCGGGCATACCTTTGTAGGACAGTGGTTCTATGATGTGACGGCAGCGAAATGGACGCTGATCTCTTATTTTGATACGAATCTGGTGGGCTCATATATTACGGGAGGTCTTTCCCAGTTTCAGGAAAACTACTGGCCGTCTGATGAATATCTGAAGAGAAGTTTTGTGGTCAAAAATATTTATGCCTACGATATGAAAAAGAACGACTGGCTGTCGCTGGATACCACAAAGATTAGCTATGACCCGCCGGAATGGGGCTATCTTACCGCCGGTACGCACGAGTTTGGCGCAACACCGGAGTTTTTCTGGGGAGCGACCGGGGAATATGTGGCAGATCAGGCAGCGTATGATGCGTCAACACCGAGAAATACGGTTGTCAGCATCCTTCAGCCACAACGTCCGGAAATGATGCCGTCCGGTCTGGTTGCATTGGATGTGCTGCCGAATGCGGGAGGCACGGAGATCCGGTGGAAGGCAGATACTTCCGGGGCACCGATCTGGCAGACGCAGATCGTTTTGTGGGATGCTGCAGGCAATCCGATTGGCACTTGGGCCGCCAGTCGTCCGGAACTGGAAAATGCGTTACTCGGAGTACCGTATGCAAACGTTGCAAAGATCACCGTAACGACGCAGGATGTATACGGGCTGATCAGGAGTTACGAGGTCGCAGCGGGGGAATAAAAGGATGTTTTCATTATTTAGGAAGAAAACGACGATCGAAACAGAAAGCTATGATCCGCAGAAGGTAAAACCGGTTCTCAAATGCAGTATCTGCAACGGGGAACAGGTTGCGGGATTTCTGGATCTGCACACCAAGGCATTTGAAGAAGTCATGTTTGTACGGGATCACAATGACCTGGCGGAATTCAAACGAAGATACGGGATCACCGGAGAGATCGAT
>JAFWRC010000240.1 GCA_017508825.1 Lachnospiraceae bacterium | reverse complement strand
GAGGAATGTGCGTTATCATACGCTGATCGGTAAGAACGGCGCGGATATCAACGACTGCTATATGAGCCTTACGGATGTGGCGATGATGCTGGATCTGGATCTGACACTGGACGGGCAGGGGCTGCACCTGAATACATCGGGACATTTTCGCATGGATATGGATGTGCTGAAGGCGCAGGGCTTCTTTTACGAAGTGCACAGCGCTCTGGTCGGGGATGCGACGACAGAGGAAATCTATGCATCCTATGAAGAGGATCTGAGCGTACCCATCGCCAGCACGACCAAACTGATGACCTATCTTTGCGTGATGGATGAGATCGCTGCCGGAAAGCTTACGATGGACGATACCGTGATCATTTCGAAGAAGGCGGAAAAACTGTCGAAGAGCGCAGACGGTACCATTGTGATGACGGAAGGACAGGAGGCGACGGTGCGCGATCTGCTCTACGGGCTGCTCCTTCCCTCCAGCAATGAATGCGCGTTGGCGCTGGCAGAGCATATCTGCGGAAATGAGGCGGCGTTTGTGGAACGCATGAATGACAAGGCGCTGGAGATTGGACTGTCCGGGGATGCGGTATTTTATAATTCCAACGGACTGCCGCTCTTTACGGATACGGTGGCTGCCAGTAAGATCCAGAACCATATGTCGGCGAAGGATATGTTCATACTGGTTTCTCATATCTTAAAGGAGTATCCCGAGATCATTGAGATCACGGATTCAGTAAAAACAGATCTGCCGAGTTTCGGAACCAGCGTCAGTAACACGAATCCCATGATCTACAATCTTCCGGAAGCGATCGGGATGAAGACGGGAACGACGACCATGTCCGGCGCCTGTCTGGTTTCGGCGCTGGAGGCGGAAGCGCCGGATGGCAGCAAACATTATATCGTAGCGGTGGAATTCGGCGCGGAAGACGGTACCATACGTTGCACGTTATCCGAAGAACTGTTATTATATGGAAAACAGTATCTGCA
This sequence comes from Lachnospiraceae bacterium, assembly GCA_017508825.1. Lineage (GTDB taxonomy): Bacteria > Bacillota > Clostridia > Lachnospirales > Lachnospiraceae > NK4A136. The sequence continues at coordinate 3,574 of JAFWRC010000240.1, read as the reverse complement.
GGACGGAAACAGCGGAGAAGCAGTCGTGATCCCGGAAACGGGCACAGGTATCCCGCAGAATGCCGAAGAGCTGATCCGGGCCGTATTACGGAATTATTGACTGTCCGTGAAAAGCTGCAGAATGATCATCGGTTAAAAAAATATAAAGGGGGTAAGGGAGAATGGCAGATTTCAGATCATTAAACATTGAAGACGTACAGATGATGGTGGAAGATTCCATCAATCCGGAACTGATCGGTTTTGTAAATGACAAGATCGTTGAAGCGGCGCACAACGGAAATACTACGGTAGAAGGGCGGATCCGTCTGCTGGATTATAAATTTGATGTGCTGGAAAATGACGAGATCCCGGACCGGAAAGAGATCACGAAGCAGGCCAAAGCGCTGAAGCTGTATTATGAGCGCCGCGGATTTCAGGTAAGTATCTTCAAGGACAGCACCGGGGAGTACACAGAGATAGATATTTTCTGGGATTTTCAGGAAGAACAGAAACGAAATCTGCGGATCTGAAAAAAAGCTTGCAATGCTAAATACATTGTGATAAAATAGCAACGTTGCAAAAGTAAAGAGATATTCCGCTGATACGATATAAGTATGTAAGAATGTCCGATGAAATGACAGGAGGATTTATAAAATGAACGCAGAGATCATCAAAGAGCTCGAAAAAGAACAGATCAAAGAAGGAGTACTTACCTTCAACGTAGGTGATACCGTAAAGGTTCACGGTAAGATCAAGGAAGGCGAGAAGGAAAGAATCCAGGTATTTGAAGGCGTTGTTACCAAGATCCAGAATGGTGGCGCACGTACCACATTTACCGTTCGCAAGACTTCCAACGGTGTAGGCGTTGATAAGACCTGGCCGCTGTACAGCCCGAACGTAGAAAAAGTTGAAGTAGTACGTCGTGGTAAGGTTCGCCGTGCTAGACTGAACTACCTGAAGGGACGCGTAGGCAAGCGTGCTAAGGTTAAGGAAGTATTGAGATAATCTGAATCTGATGAAATGACATTGGAGAGGGGTTCCGCCTGCGGAACCCCTGTTTCATACCACAGAAAATTGCAATGCAATTTTCTGTGGTATGAGCCTACCGGCGGATGCGCACTCGCGCATAGGGAATATGTTGCTGTTGCAACCGCGCTCGGCGCGAGCGTTCTGCAAGCAGAACGCTATTTTTATAAATATGGCCAAAAGAAAAAGGGGCTTGACCTTTTACCGGAAAGAGAAGAAAATAAATCGTAGGCTTGTTTTGGAAATCCTGCATTGGGTATTTTCAGGGCTGGTCATGTTTTTGCTGGCATTTATGATGGTGTATCTGTTCGGTTTACGCACCAGTGTGATCGGGATCTCGATGGAACCGACGCTGGCGAACGGGCAGGAGATACTGATCGACCGCTTTGTGTTTTTGCTGAAAGCGCCGAAACGGGGAGATGTGGTGGTATTCCGGCCGAACGGCAATGAGAATGCCCATTATTATGTGAAACGTGTCGTCGGAGGTCCGGGCGACACTGTGCTCATCAAAGACGGACTGCTGTATATCAGCGGGGATATCTATGATGACAAGGGGATGTTTGACCGGATCGAAAACGGGGGGATCGCGGAGAGCGGTATCTCTCTGGGGGAAGATGAGTATTTTGTGCTGGGCGACAACCGTAACGACAGTGAAGATTCCCGTTCCAGCAATATCGGTATCGTAAAGAAGGACTATATCATCGGGCGCGCCTGGTTCCGTCTGCGGGCGGGGGGCGTTGAAACCGGTTTTATTCAATAAGATTTAAAGAGGTGTGGGATGGAGATCCAATGGTATCCCGGACATATGACAAAAGCCATGCGGCAGATGTCGGAAGACATGAAGCTGATCGATCTCGTGATCGAACTGGTGGATGCCAGAGTGCCGGTATCCGGCAGAAATCCGGATCTGGAGAAGCTGGGAAAAGGAAAAGCGCGGCTTCTGCTGTTAAATAAAAGTGATCTATCCGATGCGAGGGAAAACGAGCGTTGGAAAAAGCATTTTCAGGAACAGGGCCTGCAGACGGTCCTTTTGGATGCACAGAAAAATCATGGAATGGCAGAGATCAAATCGGCGATCCAGGTAGCATGTGCCGAAAAGATCGAGCGTGACCGCAGGCGGGGGATCAAGAACCGGCCTGTACGAGCCATGGTGGTGGGAATCCCGAATGTAGGGAAATCCACGTTTATTAACAGCTTTGCCAAGAAGGCAGTAACAAAGACCGGGAACAAACCGGGGGTGACAAAAGGCAAACAGTGGATCCGGCTGAATCCCACACTGGAACTGCTGGATACACCGGGAGTATTGTGGCCGAAGTTTGAAGACAAAACCGTCGGACTGCATCTTGCCATGATCGGTACGATCAACGATGAGATCCTGCAGACGGAAGAACTGGCGATGGAATGCATAGCATTCCTGAAACAGGAATATGCCGGGAAGCTGAATGAACGCTATGGTGTATCGGAAGAGGATGAGAACCATGTGGTCCTGCTCGGGATCGCAGAAAGACTCGGTTGTCTGAAAAAAGGAGGAGAACCGGATCTGACACGGGCAGCGAAGCTTCTGATCGATGACCTGCGTTCCGGCAGACTGGGAAAGCTATCAATTGAGAAGGTTAAGGAATAAGGACAGATAAAAGCGGATCGGGAAAGTACGTATCCGGAGATGGAGGCAGATAAAGCAATGGAAGACCTGATGGAAGAGAATGTAACAGAAGTGCCGGCAGAAAAACCGGAAAGCCCGGAAGAAGCCAAAAAGAAAAAGATGAAAGCGATCGCCAGGGAGATCCTGAGCAATTCGCTGTTCCTTCTGGTGGTGCTGGTATTAACATTATTGATTGTAAAATATGTGGGGCAGCGTACGGTGGTTGTCGGAGACAGTATGGAAACGACACTGCAGAACGGCGATAATCTGATCGTAGACAAGATCGGATATCGTTTCCATGATCCGGAGCGGTTTGATGTTATCGTCTTTCCTTTTGAATACAAGGATGAAACCTATTATATCAAGCGTATCATCGGATTGCCGGGGGAAACAGTCCGGATCGACGATGACGGGAATATTTATATTAACGGCGAGATATTGGAAGAGAATTTCGGTGCTGAGACCATGATCGATCCGGGACTTGCTTACGGCGGGATCACGCTGGGGGAAAACCAGTATTTTGTCCTTGGTGATAACCGTAATCACTCTTCGGATTCCAGAGTGCCGTCTGTTGGTCTGATCGAAAAAGATGACATTATCGGTCGTGCATGGATACGACTGTTTCCTTTAAATAAATTCGGCAAGATCCCGCACACCGTGGAGAATTAAAATGGAAAGCGCAGCACAGATCAGCGAAAAATTCAAGACACTCCCGGAGGCAGAGCTGGCTGCTTTTGTTGAGGAGTATCAGGCGGATACCAGAAAAGCCGTGGTAACGATCGTGGATCGCGCAAAGAAAAAGATCGCCGCTCTTGACAAAGAAAAACAGCGGATGTATCAGATGTTTTCTTTTGAACGGCAGTATGCGGAGTATGCATATATCTGCGGCATTGATGAAGTGGGACGCGGACCGCTGGCCGGGCCGGT
>JAFWRC010000239.1 GCA_017508825.1 Lachnospiraceae bacterium | reverse complement strand
GTGTCATGGACGGACGGGATGTGGGAACGCTGTTTTTGGCACATAAGGATGAGAATTTCTATCTGAAAGACTATGTTGAGGGGTAAGAACGATGACGATGGACGAGCGCATCGCGCGTATCAATGAATTGTATCATTTATCGCAGGCGAGAGAGCTGACGGCTGTCGAAAAAATGGAGCAGAAAGCGCTTAGCAAAGAATATGTGGATGCGATCAAGGGCAATCTGAAAGCACAGCTGGATAATATCGATATAGTTGAAAAAGACGGCACGATCACAAATCTGGGGGAAAAACACAATGCTCGTACATGACAAAGCGTATATTCGCAAAGAAACGATCAAATTACGGGATCATCAGTCGCAGATGGAGCGCAGAGAGCGTTCCCAGCTTCTGACGCAGCGTCTCTTCGGAATCGAATGCGTCCGCAGGGCAACCGAGATCCTTCTGTATGCGGATTTCGGTTCGGAGGTAATGACCGGACAGATGTTCCGCAATGCCATCGATATGGGAAAAAAAGTGTATTATCCGAAGGTCGAGGGCGAAGCGATCGCATATTACCGTGTAGAAAACCTGGACGAGCTCAATGTCGGATACCGCGGGATCCAGGAACCGTTTATGCCCAAAGCTGCTGCCAAAGGGAATTTCTTAAGTGACAGCGTGATCATTGTCCCCGGCAGCGCCTTTTCCCGGGAAGGCTATCGTGTCGGCTACGGAAAAGGCTTTTATGACCGTTATCTGGCAAACCATCCGGAACTGAACCGCATCGGTGTATGCTATGATGTGCAGCTCCTGTGGCAGTGCCCGCATGACGAACATGACGTAAAGATGGACCGTATCGTAACGGAGTTTGAAGAACTGTATTTTGAGAGAGAGTGAGAAGGAACACCTCATCAGTCAGCTTCCCCTCAAGGGGAAGCCAAGTAATAGAGTCGTGTATAGCGAAAGGAAATGAGTGTTATGGAATTGGAAAATCTCTGCCGCAGTGCGAAAGCGGCAAAATATGAGATGCAAAGATATACGACAGCGCAGAAAAACGATGCGCTGCTTAAGATCGCGTATCTGCTGGTGGCAAACGGAGAAGAGATCATAGCTGCCAATGCGAAGGATCTGGAAAATGCGCAGGTCAAAGGCATGAGCGTGGCGTTACAGGATCGTCTGCGTCTTACCGCCGCGCGTATCGAAGGTATGAGCGAAGGCTTAAAGCAGGTGGCTGCGCTGCCGGATCCGATCGGTGAGGTGCTGGAAACTTTTGACCGGCCTAACGGACTGAAACTGGCAAAGGTCCGTGTGGCTCTGGGCGTGATCGGGATCATATACGAATCCCGTCCGAATGTCACGGCAGATGCTTTTGCGCTGACGTTCAAATCCGGCAATGTGGTGATCTTAAAGGGCGGCAGCGATGCTATCCATTCGAATATGGCGATCACAAAAGTGATCCGCTCAGGATTAAAGGAATGCGGCATCACGGAAGATGCGATCGCCCTGATCGAGTCAACGGACCGTGAGACCACCAAAGCTTTTATGCAGATGCGCGATTATGTGGATGTGCTGATCCCGAGAGGATCCGCAGGTCTGATCCGCAGTGTCGTGGAAAACAGTAAGATCCCGGTGATCGAAACCGGCGCAGGCAACTGCCACATCTATATCGATGAGACCGCGGATGCCGAAATGGCGAAGAACATCATCGTGAATGCAAAGACGCAGAGACTTGGTGTCTGCAATGCATGCGAATCCCTTGTGATCCATGAAAAAGCCGTGGATACCGTATTCCCGGTGGTTGCAAAAGCGCTGAAGGAAAAGGAAGTAGAACTTCGCGCGGATGAAGCGGCATTGGCTGCGTGTGATCTTTGTGTAGCCGCTTCCGAAGAGGATTTCGGTACAGAATACCTGGACCTTCTGATCTCGGTGAAGACCGTAAAGAACGTTGACGAAGCGATCGCGCATATCAATAAATACTCGACGCATCATTCCGAAGCGATCATCACGCAGGATGATGCCAATGCGACGAAGTTTTTGAACGAAGTGGATTCCGCATGCGTCTATGTGAATGCGTCCACCCGTTTTACCGACGGCTTTGAGTTCGGATTCGGCGCGGAGATCGGTATCAGTACGCAGATGCTGCATGCCAGAGGACCGATGGGCCTGAAGGAACTGACAACGTACAAGTATCAGATCCGCGGCAACGGCCAGGTAAGAGGTTAAGTATGTTAAACTGGAGAGAAGCAGATTTTACGTCCTATACATCAACGGTAGCGTTAACTGCGGAAGAAGAAGAACAGCGTCAGAAAGAGGCTATGCAGACGGCAAAAAAGCTGGTGGCAGAACTGGGCGAAACGCTCGGTCATACACCGACCTGCTGCGTAGTGACTTTCGGATGTCAGATGAATGCCCGGGATTCCGAAAAGATCCTGGGTATCTTAATGGATGCCGGTTATCAGGAGAGCGATTCTGAAGAGGCGGATTTGGTCATCTATAATACCTGTACCGTGCGTGACAATGCTAACCAAAGAGTTTACGGCAGGCTCGGACATCTGAATTCCATGAAGAAAAAGAATCCGCAGAAGCGCATTGCATTGTGCGGATGTATGATCCAGGAACCGGATGTGATCGAGAAAATCAAGACATCCTATCGTTTTGTGGATCTGTTGTTTGGCACCCACAATCTGTATAAATTCCCGGAACTTTTGTGTACGATGCTGCAGAATGACCGCATGGTGATCGATGTATGGAAATCGACGGATACGATCATGGAAGATCTGCCGGTTATCCGGAAATATCCGTTTAAATCCGGAGTGAATATCATGTTCGGATGCGATAATTTCTGCACCTATTGTATCGTGCCTTATGTGCGCGGCCGGGAACGCAGCCGCTCCAGCAAGGAGATACTCCGGGAGGTAGAACGCCTGGCAAAAGACGGCGTGGTGGAAGTGATGCTGCTGGGTCAGAACGTCAATTCCTACGGAAACGGGATCGAGGGCGAGATCTCTTTTCCGGAACTGTTAAAAGAAGTGGAACAGGTAGAAGGGATCAAACGGATCCGTTTCATGACTTCCCATCCGAAGGACCTGTCAGATGAACTGATCGCCGTGATGCGTGATTCCAAAAAGATCTGCCGTCATCTGCATCTGCCGGTACAGAGCGGAAGCACGGAGGTGCTCCGTAAGATGAACCGCCGCTATACCAGGGAACAGTATCTGGAACTGGTGGCTAAGCTGCGCTGTGAGATTCCGGATCTGTCCATCACCACGGATATCATCGTCGGTTTTCCGGGAGAAACACAGGCGGATCTGGATGAGACCATACGCTTGGTCAAAGAAGTCGGATATGATAATGCCTTTACTTTTATCTATTCCCCGCGTACCGGGACACCGGCCGCTTCGTACGAAAAGACCATGAGCGATGATGAGATCTCCCAGGGCTTTGAGCGTCTGCTTACCGTAGTGCAGGAAGAGGCAAGGAAAAGTGTAGCAAGACTGAACGGACGTGTGGAAGAGGCTCTGGTGGAAGAAGTCAACAGCCATGATGCTTCGCTGGTAACGGGGCGTCTGAGTAATAACGTACTGGTGCATTTCCCGGGAGATGCATCCATGATCGGTAAATTTTATACGGTTAAACTGATTGAAAACCGCGGATTTTATTATATCGGAGAATTGGTATGACACAGATCGACGTAGAGAAGTTATCGCCGATGATGGCAAAATACCTGGAGACAAAAGAGGAATACAGAGACTGTATCCTCTTTTATCGTCTGGGCGATTTTTACGAGATGTTTTTTGATGATGCCGAACTGGTATCCAAAGAACTGGAGCTGACGCTGACCGGCAAGAGCTGCGGACTGGAGGAACGCGCGCCCATGTGCGGGGTACCCTTTCATGCTGTAGATACCTATCTGAACCAGCTGGTGGAGAAAGGCTATAAGGTAGCCATCTGCGAACAGGTGGAGGATCCGAAGCTTGCCAAGGGGTTGGTAAAAAGGGAAGTGACCAGAGTTGTAACTCCGGGAACCAACTTAAGCGCTCAGGCATTGGAAGAAAGCAAGAATCATTTCCTGATGTGTATCTTTGCACTGCAGGATAAGATCGGCGTATCCTTTGCGGACATTTCCACCGGCGAGTTCTATCTGACCGAATCGGACAATATAAACAAACTCTGTGATGAAATACAGAAACTGGAGCCGGCCGAGATCATCTGCAATGATATGCTCTGCATCAGTTCGCCGAAGGTAAAGGAACTGGTGGAACGCCTTTCCATTCCTTTATATGAACTGGGCAGCTGGTATTTTGAACATACGGATTGTGAAAAGGCACTGACAAAACACTTTAAAGTGTCATCACTTGTCGGCCTGGGAATTTCTGATTTTACCGCCGGCATGATCGCATCCGGCGCCTTATTACAGTATCTCTATGAGACACAGAAGATTCCGCTGACACATATCACCCGTCTGGTCCCGTATACCGGTGCAAGGTATATGCTGTTGGACGGCACGACCAGACGCAATCTGGAACTGACTGAAACCATGCGTGAGAAACAAAAGCGCGGGACCCTGTTCTGGGTATTGGATAAGACCAGGACGGCTATGGGAGCCAGAATGCTGCGTAATGATATCGAACAGCCGCTGGTGGATGAGGATGCGATCCTGGAGCGACAGGATGCGATCGAGGAACTGTGCCGTAAAAGTGTGGACCGCGATGAGATCCGGGAATATTTAAACGCGATCTATGACCTGGAGCGTCTGTTATCCCGTGTCAGTTACCATTCCGTCAATCCCAGGGATATGATCGCCCTGCGCAACTCTCTGGCCATGCTGCCGGCAATCCGGAGTATCCTGGCAGATATGGAGAGTTCGGAATTAAAAGGACTGTATGAAGGGATCGATGATCTGGCGGATATCACCGAACGGATCCGTGCAGCGATCATCGAAGAACCGCCGCTGACGATCCGTGAAGGCGGCATCCTGCGGGACGGTTTTGATCCGGATATCGACCAGCTGCGCAGAGCCAAAACGGAAGGCAAGACATGGCTGGCGGAACTGGAAGCGAAGGAACGTGACCGTACCGGGATCAAGAATTTAAAGATCCGTTACAACAAAGTATTCGGCTATTATCTGGAAGTGACCAATTCCTATAAAGATATGGTGCCGGAAGATTATATGCGCAAGCAGACGCTTGCAAATGCGGAACGTTATATCACCCCTCGTCTGAAAGAACTGGAGGATATGATCTTAAACGCCGAGGATAAGCTGGCAACGCTGGAGTATGATGCGTTCTGCGAGCTGCGCGATATGATCGAGAATAACTTAAGCCGGGTGCAGGCGACAGCCCATGCGATTGCAAGACTGGATGTATATGCATCGCTGTCGTATGTAGCGGAGCAGAACCATTACGTTCGGCCAAAGCTGAACAAACGCGGTGTGATCGATATCAAAGGCGGGCGTCATCCGGTGGTGGAAAAGATGATCCCGAACGAACAGTTCATTGATAACGATACGTTTCTGGATAACAAAAAGAACTGTATCAGTATCATCACCGGACCGAACATGGCGGGTAAATCTACTTATATGCGTCAGGTGGCATTGATCGCGCTGATGTTCCAGATGGGCAGTTTTGTACCGGCCAGAGAGGCGTCTATTTGCGTGGTAGACCGGATCTTTACCCGTGTGGGCGCATCGGATGATCTGGCCAGCGGGCAGTCTACCTTTATGATCGAGATGAACGAAGTGGCCAATATCCTGAAGAATGCAACGGCCAGATCCCTGCTGATCCTGGATGAGATCGGCCGCGGTACGTCAACCTTTGACGGGCTTTCCATTGCATGGGCCGTGATCGAGCATATCAGCAACAAGAAGGTGCTGGGTGCCAAGACGCTGTTTGCGACACATTACCATGAACTGACCGAACTGGAAGGCAAGATGGATAATGTGAACAACTACTGTATCGCCGTAAAGGAAAAGGGCGATGACATCGTCTTCCTTCGTAAGATCATCAAGGGCGGCGCGGACAAGAGCTATGGCATACAGGTAGCAAAACTGGCCGGCGTGCCCGCGGAAGTAACGGACCGTGCGGCGCAGATCGTGATGCAGCTGCTGGATAATGATATCACCGAAAAGATCCAGCAGATCGCAGTGGGAACCGATGCAAAGAAGCATGAGCCGGTATCCTATGATGAGGCGGATCTGGGGCAGATGTCCTTCTTTGATACGACCTCCGATGAGGATATCTTAAAAGAACTCGCGGAACTGGAGATCACGACACTGACACCGCTGGATGCACTTAATACGCTGTATCATTTGCAAAGCAAATTGAAGAACCGGTATAAAGGATAGTTATTCTGGAACAAAGGAGAATTCGGAATGTCAGTGATAAGAGTGCTGGACAATCAGACGATCGATCAGATCGCAGCCGGTGAGGTTGTAGAACGACCGGCGAGCATCGTAAAGGAACTGGTAGAAAACGCTATGGATTCCGGCGCAGACGCGATCACGGTGGAGATCAAAGGCGGGGGTATTGACGTTATCCGTGTGACGGATAACGGAAGCGGCATTGCAGCCGACGATATTCCGACCGCATTTTTGAGGCATGCTACCTCGAAGATCCGAAGTATTACGGATCTGGAAAGCTTGCATTCCATGGGCTTTCGTGGTGAAGCTTTAGCCAGTATCGCATCCGTTAGCAAGGTGACTATGATCACGAAGTGCCCGGATGAACTGATGGGGCATAAGTATTGTATCAATGGCGGTGTACCGGAAGAACTGGAAGAGATCGGTGCTCCGAACGGTACAACGATCATTTCGGCACATCTTTTTTATAACACCCCGGTAAGGCGCAAATTTTTAAAATCCGCCACCGGTGAAGCAAATGTCATCAGTGAACTGATGGAACATCTGGCTCTTTCCCGACCGGATATCTCCTATAAATATATTGTGAACGGTACCACACGCTTTATGACCACCGGCAGTGGGGACCTGAAAGAGGTGATCTACCGTATCTTCGGTAAGGATACGGCCCATGAAATGGTACCTGTTTCTTATGATGTGGAGGGGATACGGATCGACGGTTATCTGGGCAGTCCGGTATTGAACCGCCCGAACCGGAATTTCGAAAATTATTTTCTGAATCAGCGTTATATTCGTAGTGATGTGGTCGCACGGGGGATCGAGGAAGGCTACAGCGGATATACCATGCAGCATAAGTTTCCGTTCTGTGTACTCCATATCACGATGGACAGCTCGGAAGTAGATGTCAATGTACATCCGTCGAAAATGGATGTGCGTTTTCATGACCGGCAGGGCTGCTTCGATCATATCAGCAAGGCAGTATCGGATACCCTGCATGGCAGGGAAATGATCCCGGAAACGGTACTGGAAAAGCAGAAAGAAAAGAAAGAAAAACTGCTGGCACCGGAGCCGTTTGAGGATAAAAGAAGGACGGAGATGGTGCAGACAGTAAATGAATCTGCGCGATCTTTGGTTGAAGAAAAGTCCGAAGAAACAGTCGGGATAAATGATAAAGCAGAAAGCGTTTTGCCGAAAACAACGCCACCTGCAGAAGACGAAAATCTTGAAAAGCATAAAGAGATTTCGAATAGTGAAGATACTCGAGAAGAGAAATCAGAATCCGGAATTGCAGTTAATAAAAGTGCTGAACCTGTATATGAGCCTGTAACAAAAGAAAACAGGGATATTTTTGATATCTCTTTTGATGATGATAACGATGATGCGAAGGTGGTCGACTTCCGTGCGAATAAAAATGCTTCGATCACGAAAGAGTCAAAAGCAGAGACGGTTTCAAGTGTGCCTGATGATACGAAGAATACGGCAGAAGATATAAAATCGGATGCGGATGATACCGAAGCCGACAGGAAGCAGCCGGGAAATGAAAAGAAGATGCAGTATATCCCGAAGCAGCAGGTATTTCCGAATCGGATCCCGGCAGATCCTTATCAAAATGCACAGCAGATGGAACTGCTGCCGAAGGAACGCGTGATCTCGGAAAAAGCCAGAAAGCAGTACCGTCTGATCGGTTCGATCTTCAATACCTATTGGATGTTTTCCTATCAGGAAAAGCTGTATTTCGTTGATCAGCATGCGGCGCATGAAAAAGTGAATTACGAAAAGCTGGTGCGGCAGTATAAAGCGCATCAGGTCTATACACAGCAGTTGAACCCGCCGATCATCGTGAGCCTTTCACCGTCGGAGACCGAAACATTGGAAGCGTATCAGGAGCACTTCGCAGAACTCGGCTTTACGATCGAATCCTTCGGCGGAACGGAGTATGCGATCTCTACGATTCCTTTGGATCTGTACCGGAAAGAGCCGAAAACGCTCTTCATGGAGATCCTGAACGAACTGTCACTCAAAGGCGTGCGGTCTACCCCGAACATCATCGATCGCGTGCTTGCCACGATGGCCTGCAAGGCTTC
>JAFWRC010000238.1 GCA_017508825.1 Lachnospiraceae bacterium | reverse complement strand
GGTGGCTGCATGGAAGAAAGAAAAATACGTATAGAAACGGAATTAGAGGTAAGATCATATATTCAGAATTTACGATATGCATTGAAAAATGGGGCAAAACTGAATTTTCAGATTCGCAGAAGAATTGATGACAATAGGGATGAAAAGTATACAAATCAATATACAGTTAATAAGCTTTTTGCAGATGAAGATCCTGTAGTAGCTTTGAAAAGAGAATTGTTGTCCCTTACTATAGAAGAGTATATGCAGACGGTAAAAGATCTTCGCTTTCCTGATCGTAGTGAGATGCGAGAGTTTGGAAAGATATACAATGGTAAAGAAGAAGTATATATAAAAATACGTGTAGAGCTTTTGGGAGAGTACGGAAATACTACAACATTTGTTATGTCGTTTCACTTTGCAGAGAGGCCGTTTACGCCGGATATGTTTCCATATCGAAAGCGATAGGAGGTAATACACCATGAATATGGATATTATGGGAAGAAAAATAAAAAAATGCATCTGCTGTATGGAAGAACACGAAGTACAAATTGTACAGGTTAAAGAAAAAGCAACATTAAAAGGAAGTAAAGTGACCTATGATGCATTGTATATGTACTGCGATAAAGCGGATGAATTATATACAGACGAGGTACAGATGCGGGAGAATGATATTAGGCTGAAGGAGGCGTATCGTAGAGCGGAAGGACTATTGACAGCGCAGGAAATCCGAGCTATTCGAGAAAAGTATGGTATTACACAGGGGGATTTATGTGCGCTGTTGGGGTGGGGAGCAAAAACAATTACGCGATATGAAAGTCATCAGGTACAGGATCGTGCGCATGATACAATCTTGCGGAAGATCGATCAGGATCCGGAATGGTTTTTAGAATTACTTTCCGAGTATAAGAAAGACATATCTGATGGGACGTATAGAAGGTGCTTGAAATACGCTGCATTGCTATATGAAGCGGACAAGGATGTTTATATACGAAAAGCAATAGAAGCAAGTTATGCACGTTTTTGTGAGAAAGAGCAGTTGAATGGGAATACGAGCCTGTCTTTGGACAAAGTGGTTGATGTGATTCGGTATTTTGCTTCATCTACCCAAGTTGCTAATCTTTATAAAGTGAAACTGATGAAATTAATGTGGTATGCGGATGCCTTGTCCTTTAAAAAACGCGGAAAGGCGATTACCGGTTTAGTCTATCAGTCGCTTCCGATGGGGGCGGTTCCGGTAGAACATAATGCCATAATCGTGTTAAAAAATGTTCCTTGTGAGGAAGTGGATATGGGGGAGTTTAATGCATATCATTTTAAGCTAAACGGAGAATATATATTTCCTTATTTACAGGATGATGAGAAAGAGATTTTGGATATAGTGATAAAAAAGTTTGGCAAGATGACAAAAAACGAAATTGTGTCATTTATGCACGAGGAGAAGGCGTATAAAGAAACTGCATCCGGAGATGTCATACCATTTATATATGCGGAGCATCTGCAGATATGATGAATATTTTTGGCAACTGCAGGTTGCAAATATTCCACGTTGGGGTGGTGGTGTTCGGAGAATACTGAGAATATACTGTATCAAGGATTGTAAAACAGCAAACAGTTTATTTTCAGGGAGGTAAACTTAAGATTATGAAAAAAAGATATTTTGCGCTTATGGCAGCGTCCATCTTAACCATTGGTGCTCTGGGCGGATGCGCTGCAAAAGATGATCCGAAGGAAGATGGTAATATGAAGGATGCCGAGGCGGCATATGCAGCAGAGCTGCCGACGGAAAAAACGCTGGCTGCGGCATCAGAAGATCCTGCAGAAGCAGAGACAGCGGAAAAGGCTGGCGAAACAGCAGAAACCGAAATCATAGAAACAGAAGATGCAGAAGTTGCGGAAACAACAGAAGCAACAACGGAAGAAACGGGAAAAGCAGAGGCAACTGAAGTTTCGGATGCATCACCGGAAGCAGCATCTGCAGAGAAAGTGCAGGGGAGCATGGTAACTGTTTCCAAGGATCATCTGGCACTCAATAAGGATGGCAGTTATACATTTAAAAACAGCTTTAAGGAATTCTCCGGCGAACTGGCAAATGCAGACGAAGTAACGAAATTCACATTAAAGGTATATGACAAAAATGATATCCTGATCTACGAAGCAAAGATCGATCCGAAGGCAAAATGGTCGACAAAGGATTTTGCTTTTATCTATGGATTGGACAAATTTGTTTTTGAGGCATCCACAGGCAAGGATACCTATTCGGATGAAGTGCTTATTGATTGTGAGGGTAATTATAATTTCGATAAGCTCTATATTGATGAGGAAGATCTGGACGGTGACGGGCTCTGTAATTATTTCGAAAAGTATTTCGGAACGGACGAGAAGAAAACAGATACGGACGGAGATGGCCTGACGGATTATCAGGAGCTATATACACTGGGCTATGATCCGCTAAAAAAAGATTCGGATGGGGACGGCATACCCGATCAGGATGAAGATGAGGACGGGGATGGCATCAGTAATATTGATGAATATAAGATGGGATCCAGTCCGATCTTTATCGATTCGGATCAGGACAGGGTATTGGATGTGGATGAACTGAGAAACGGGACTTCATTGAGTTCCAAAGATACCGATGGTGATGGTATTTCTGATTATGATAAGAATGTGCTGGATCAGATGAAAGCTGTACATAATGCGGATGGCACCTATACTGCGGTTATTTCGACAGATAGAATGGGATACTATGATAAAGCAACCATACCGTCTGCAGAAGTCACCGGCGACGCAGAAGCATTATTGAGTTTTAATATTGATATGGTGACGAATAATGTATATTTAAATGCTACTATGGTCGGTTACATGGGGCATGCTTATATAATTACGACAGAAGGAAAATTCGCGGGGGCGGAATTGTCATTTACATACGATAAGGCTCTGATCGATCCGGATATGGCCAAAGCTGCTGATTTTTGTCCGGCAATCTATTATATGGATCCGGATGATGAATATGGCATGTTGGATGAAGTGGCGAATCAAACCCGCAATGGGAATATCGTCACAGCACATATCGATAAAATGGGGTATTATATTCTTTGCAACAAAACAGATCTGGATGAATTCTGGAACAGACCGTTCGAGTGGTAAATGCCACTTTTAAGCGCAATGGATTGGAATGTCCGTGAACTCGTTCTATAAGATAAACGGTTGGGTGATAACCCAGCCGTTTTTTGGTATAATTATCATAATCGTGGTAAAATAGAAAATATGTTTGCTTGACGCAACCAACGGTTGCGAAAGTTCCACGCGCAGTAGACAGCCTTCCCCATAAAAAAATCCGGGAATGACCGTATCTTGATCATAAGCTAATTACAGAAAGGGAGGTTTGCATTATGGGAGATCCGTTTGAACACAGATATGGCAGGGGCGAGAATCCCTCGCGGCCTATTTCTCTGGTAAGGGGAGTGGGGATCTATTCCCCGTATTATTTTCGGAACTCTCATCATTATGTATATTATGAGAATGGCCAGGCACAGCATTTCTATACTTCGACGCCGATCACAAAGGGTAGCCTTGGGCTTCTTAAATGGGGATACCGGTTGGGCTTAGTGTTTTATCCCATTCTTATGCTGCTGTTTTTCGGCCTGATTGCATTGATCATAAAGGTCATGGGCTTTCATCCGATCATATTGATCTTTGTGGTATTAGGGCTCGTTATGGGCGGAGTATGTGTTTTTTTGCTCCGGTTTCTTCATTCGCGATATAAAAAAGACAGCCGGGCATTTTTTCTGCCGTATGCCGATAAGGTGTATCAGCAAACCGCGTGCCCACGTTGCGGCGGAGTCAGTGTATATGGTATGCACAATGCATGTCCCCACTGCGGAAATGTCATGCCGCCGACCGCGGGGCCGGTATATCTGAATTGATAGTACAGAGTAACAGTACCCGGCATCGTTATAAGGCTGGTTAAATGCAACCAGAAGTAGCATAAGTGGATTATCGGGGGGATAGATTTTTTCACAATTTCTGATAGAATGTATACTTGATATTAAGATAGAATACTTTTATTGTGCAGGAGGCAATGATCATGCAAAATGTAAATAACATCGCTGCTGAGGATATGAGTTGGTCTC
>JAFWRC010000237.1 GCA_017508825.1 Lachnospiraceae bacterium | reverse complement strand
GGCGATGGAGCATCACACGGTGGTAGAAAACCCGGATGTGGAACAGATCCTGGCGGCGGAAAATGAAACTTATGAGTATTTGGAAGGACTTTACTGATCCATGAATTCACCGTTGCTTACGATATTATCTTTTCTGATCATATTTACCGTGGTCGTGGTGAGCCACGAGTTCGGACATTACCTGCTGGCACGCTTAAACGGGATCCGTGTACGGGAATTCTCTGTCGGGATGGGACCGGCACTGTTTCGCAAAAAAGGAAAAATGACCGAGCTGGTGATCCGGGCACTGCCGATCGGCGGGGCCTGCATCTTTGAAGGGGAACCCGGCGAAGGGGCGGAACTGGGGCAGGTGGCAGCAAGGGATGCCGAAGAAGAAAACCGGGAAGAGATCCGGGACGATCTGGCGGGAAAGAGCTTTAATGAAGCGCCGGTCTGGGGCAGGATCGCATCCGTGCTGGCCGGACCGCTGTTTAACATCCTGCTGGCATTTCTGCTGGGACTGTTTATGGTATGGTTCAGTGCCGAGGATCTGCCGGTGGTTCATAGCGTCATAGACGGGTATCCGGCGCAGGAAGCCGGTATGCAGGCGGGTGATACGATCGTATCGATCGACGGCTACCGCGTGCATCTGTACCGCGAGGCGATGATCAAGTCGTATATGAATAACGGCAAGCCGATGGAGATCACTTACGAGCGCGACGGACAGCAGTATACCGTCACGATCGATCCGAAATACGATGAGGAGGCAGGCCGCTATTACATCGGGTTTTCCGGTCCGGGGAAATTTACGGAATGCAATAATCTGTCGGTCTTCCGGTACAGTGCCTATGAAGTGCGTTATATGCTGATGGCGACCTGGGACAGTCTGCTGTATATGCTGAGCGGGCATGCGTCGGTGGACAATCTGGCCGGACCGGTGGGAGTGGCCAATGTGATCGATGAGACCATCGAGGAAACGGCGCCGCAGGGAGCGATGATGGTGATCATCGATCTCTTCAACATTGCGATCCTGCTTTCCGTGAACCTGGGCGTGCTCAATCTTCTGCCGGTACCGGCGCTGGATGGCGGGCGGCTTCTGTTCCTTCTTTTTGAAGCGATCAGCGGCAGAAAGGTCCCGCCGGAAAAGGAAGGATTTGTGCATCTGATCGGCTTTGTCCTTCTGATGATATTGATGTTAGTGGTTCTGTTTAATGATATTTCCAGATTTTTCCGATAATAGCCTGTAACAGAGGCAGGAGGGTGCGGTATGAATATTGATGAAGTGATCAAAGAATATGACAGCATGTTTGGCGTAAAGGCACCGAGAGAGATCCTGTCTTATCTGATGCAGAAGATCGATATGTCCCGGGAGGAGAAGGATATCGCTTCCGAGATCATTTTGCTGAACGAGACGATCGGATTTTGCCGGGATGCCACGATCGTGGAAGAAGGCGTGCGTTATGCAAGGGAGCTGGAGCACCTCATGCAGGAACTGGATTTTTCCGGGCGGATCGAGTATGCCACCACGATGCTCAATCTGGCAAATGCGTATCGCGGTTTCGGCATGCATGCCGATTCGGAAAAACGTTATGCCATCTGCGAAGAGCTGTACGGCAGGATGCTTCCGGAGGGCGATTTTTTGTTCGCAAGTCTCTATAACAACCGCGGGCTGCTGTACCAGGAGATGAAGGAGTGGGAGCGTGCGGTAGAGGAGTTTCAGCATGCATTGAAGATCGCGGATGCACATCCACAGCACGAGATTGAGCAGGCGACCACAAGGGCCAATCTGGCGGCAGCGCTGATCGAAGCTTCTCCGGAAGGCCGGGCGGAGGCGGAACGCTGGCTGCAGCAGGCCATCGACATCTTTGAAAAAGACGGCGGAAAAGATTTTCATTACAGTGCGGCGCTTTCTGCGCTGGGGGCGCTGTATTTCCATAAAAAAGAGTATCTGGGAGCAGCAGAGTGTTTCCGCAAGGCGATGCGCCAGCTGTACGAAGGTACCGGCGCTTCGGAGGCCTACCGGAGGGTAAAAGAAAATTATGAACTGGCGATGCAGATGGCCGGGGCGGAAAAAGAAACGGCACCGGATGAGGAGCCGGCGATCGCGCGCAGCAGGGCGTTTTATGAGGATTATCTGAAGCCGCTGATCGAGACGGTCTGCCCGGAGGCGATGAACTATATTGCCGCCGGCTATGCAGGGGAGGGCTCCGAGCATTTCGGTTTTGATGATGATTATTCCAGGGATCACGATTTTGCGGACGGCTGCTGCATCTGGATCCCGGCAGTGCAGGCACCGGTATTCGGGCTGGCTCTGCAGGATATGTACCGCGCAGCGTATAAGAAATGCTTCGGCAAAGAGCCGGATCTGTCGATGCTGCGACAGGGTGTGCTGGAAATTGATGACTATTTTGAGCGTCTTACGGGGATCGGACAGATCACGATGCGTTATTATGCCAAGGGGATCTCGGATCATCTGTTTTTGATGGACGATGAGCAGCTGGCAGGGATCGCGGCAGCGGTCAACGGCGGACTGTTCTATGACGGGGAAGGTACGATGACGAAACTGCGGGCGTATTTCCTGGAGGAGATGCCGGAGGAGTTCCGCAGACGCAAACTGGCGACGTTAACGCATCTGTTTTCGCAGGCCGGCCAGTACAATTATTTAAGATCCATGCGGCGTGCCGATTATGTGACGGCGCGTATGTACGAAGCCAGAGCCATCCGGACGATGCTGCAGATCGTATTCTATCTGAACCGACAGTATCCGCCGTATCTGAAGCTGCTGCGGCGCGGTGTGGCGGGGCTGCCGCTGCTCCCGGAAGTGGGGGATATCGCTGAAGCCGTTGCGGATATGCCGGACGGACGCAACAGCGTGATGCAGAACGGCACGGACGATAAGGCGCTGACCTTTGATATTGTGGCATCCCTTATCCTGGATGCCATGGTCGGGCAGGGACTGATCGCAGATTATGATAAAAAGGAACCCTTTGCGGACCGCTATATCGCCGAGATCGCAGGGCTGATCGAACGGCATACGCAGGAAGCGCCGGCAGAAGAGAAAGAACAGAAAATGCCGGAGCCGGCAGTACCGGAAGAGAGTGACGGCGCGGAAACGAAGGCGCAGCTGACGGAAGCCATCATCAAGACGGAATGGGAACAGTTTGACAAGACCAAAAACGAAGGCGGACGTGCGAGCTGTCAGGACAACTGGAACACCTTTTCCGTGATGCGGCGCAGCCAGTACCTGACCTGGCCAGAAGAACTGCTGGCATCGTTCTACACGGATCTGAAGGCGGCGGAAGCGGAAGGGCGCAATCTGATCACGGAGAAATACGGACGGATGATGGAGTCGACCGCACCGGAGCGTTACAACGAGATCAAAGAATATTTCCCGGAGCTTTCGGAGGAACGAAAGAAGATCCAGGAAGAGATCATAAAGATCCAGGTGAGCTGGATGGAACAGTTTGCGAAAGAGTATCCGAAGATGGCGGGCAACGCAAGAGTGATCCATACTTCCGAGGATACGGAGGCGGAAACGTCTTACGAAACGTATCTGCGCGGAGAGATCGGGACCTATTCCGATGCTACACTTCTGCTCTACGGCAGGTTTATTGCGACGCTGGCACAGGAAGGTAAGAACCTCGCCTACGAGACTATGAACAATACCGCACAGCTGCTGGGCTATGAAGATGTAGCGGATGCCGAGAAAAAACTTTAAAATGTATAAAAGCCAGTGCCGGAACGAAAAGTGTTTCGGCACTTTTACTATACATATGATATGAATTGTTATATAATATAAATGATGTGTATTTCTTGCCTTCCCCCTATGGGGGAAGGTGTCAGCGAAGCTGACGGATGAGGGTTTCTATTGGTTACGTTAACGTGTAATTAAGTATTGGGGGGAGATGCGTATGGTCGATCGAGAATTGATCTTCAGCAGGATTGCCGAGACCTTGCTGATCGATTATGTAAACATTTTCTATGTAGATATGATCACGAATGCCTATTACTGGTATTACGTGGATCCTTCTTATCATTCCCTGAATGTAGAAACCACAGGCACGGACTTTTTTGCTGCGACGCAAAAAAATCTGGAACAGATCGTATATGAAGAGGACCGGCCGAAGATGCGTGAATACCTGCGCAAGGAACGGCTGCAGGAAGAGATCGCCAGGGGCGAAATGGAGGACATCGTATACCGCCTGCTTCTGGATGGCCGGCCGGTGTACCATAAGATGCGTCTGATCCATGTGAATGAAGAGACGGAGAACTATCTGATCCTGGGGATCATGAACGTGGATGACGAAATACGCGGGGCAAAAGAACGGGAAGCGCTGGAGTTTGAGAAGGAACCAAGCCCTCGAACTCCCCATGAGACATGTCTTTTGGGACATCGGCTTCT
>JAFWRC010000236.1 GCA_017508825.1 Lachnospiraceae bacterium | reverse complement strand
TCCAGCAGTGTAAGATCCTGCTTTCCGAAAAGCGAAAGATACCTGCACGGAACGGTATTCGCATCCCAGAACAGATAATCGTTGTCCCCGCAAGTTTTGGCATAAGCCAGCTTTAGGAATTCATCATAATACCGGTCTGCGGTCTCCCGGATATCCGCTTCAGACAAAAAAGCTGCATCTTTATGCGCACTTACAAGGCGATGCACCTCGGCATAATCAAGCACATGATCCGCATCGGAAAAATGTTCCGAATCGATCCCGCTTACCGAAGTTCTTTTCAGAAACTGTATTTCTCCGATCTCGGTACCCGAAAAGAACTCTGCCACCTCATTCCAAAGACATAGCAGCGCATCCTCCTGCGTCTGAATATGCGATACCAGTTTCATCATACATCCGCTCCTCTTCTACATGATCCTTGCATCCGCGATCATCACCGGCTTGCCTGCCACTCTGCAGCGCTGCATTACCGGATCCGGATCTCCGTAATAAGCGTCTGCCAGCCCGATGGAAAGATCCGCATCCGGCGTTTCATCCAGTATCCCCCATCCGGCAGATCTGTACTCTTCCACGATCCTGCGATATTCCAGCCACAGTTGCCGGTCAAACAGATCCGCAGAAATTGCCACCGACGGATGCGGTCTCCAGATCAGCGCGATCTCTTCCTGCTTCTCCGCAAAGATACGCAACACATCTTTCAGTTTGGTCAGTGCCTGTTCCTGATGCTGATACAAAGAACAAACCGCATTCATAAACAAAACTGTTTTCTTTTTTTCACCGTTTGCTTTATACAGCACACTCTCCCAGGACTTGGGAATATCTTTTTTGTTTTGCTCTTCCTGCTGCATTACCATCACTTCCAGTTTTTCCTCCCAGATCTGTGCGGTATCCTCTCCGCAAAATCGTACCAGTTCTTCGATGTAGAGCTGACGGATCTCTTCGTTTTCGATCCATACCCTGTCCGCGTGCATCACTCCCGGGATCTTCATAAAATACCGTGTCGTCTGCCGCAGTTTCTGATCTTCCGGTTCATACCCGCCCAATTTAAAATAGGGTACATAGATGAGCTGCTCCGTATATTTTTTCACTTCCGAAGTAAAATACGCCGGCGGTAACATATAGGTGTAATTGAATCCGTCATAACCATTCTGTATATAGATCACATCCGGATGAGCGGCGCGGATATCATATTTCTGATAGTTTGTTATATTCAGATCCTGCGGATAGCCTGCCACATCATAATGCATTTCTCCCGGATTGCCGGCGGCGTCTTTATCATAGAACGGCAGGGGCATAACGGTTACATGCACATCCGGATCCGCGATCGACTTTCGGTAGATCGGATCCAGGCTTTCCCACAGATCACTGCGAAACGGAAGGAACAGGATTTCTCTTTTCTCCTTCAGATCCGCTTGTATACTGTCTTCCAGTGCATCCAGTGACGCTCCCATTTCCTGCATCACCGCATCGATCCCCCGGTCTGACTCCCCGGTCAATACCTGCGCCGTCTCATAGATACATTCACAATAGCGCTCAATACACGAAACCGTAACCGTACCTTCTCCGTCCCGGTTTTCGATCTCTTCTCCGATGCGGATGATCCCCTCCTGGCTCTGTTCCAGCAAATCCAGACACTGCTCCGGATTGTTTCCGGCTGCAGCAGACAGCATTCCGTGGATCTGCCGCAACAATCCGCAAAACTCGGATGCCCGTTGTTTGATGCGCGGCGGACACTGTTCCCGTTCTTTGTTCAGATCCTCCCTGTGAAAGCGGTATACATACGGATTTCCGCTTTCCAGTCTTTCCGCGATATAATCTTCCTGTATCTGATAGAGCGGATATTCGTGTATTCCGCCTTTTCTCACCACTCTCAGATAATCTCCGTATTCCACTTTCAATACCGCATCATACCCGGCCGGTACATTGATCATCGTCGTCTCAAAGGGGATCTGAACCACCCGTTTCACGCATTCGATCGGATACTTGTGATCGTGATGTGAACACCAGAACGGCATCAGTACCACCTCTTTTGCGCCTTCCGACGGATACAGGCACGACAGTCGCTCGCCGATCTGATACAACTGTCTGCGCAGATGATTCTTTCGATCTAGTTTTACCTGATAGGTTTCCTCCACCATCTGCAGCAGTTCCAGTCCGGACTGCGGAGGATCATCCCCATCGATGCCTTCGATCGCGCCCACTTCCAGTACCGAGTTCACCAGCTTTCGGCGCACCTCTTCCTCTCCCGGATCGGGTGCTACATAATCCAGCACAAACACATCGATCCCCGCAGCATAAGGAAAGCCATGGTACTTTTCCAACTCTTCTTTTTCAAAACTGATGCCGCCGCGATTCACCACACGCGTGATCATCTGCCAGTACTCTTCATTTTCAAAGGTCAGGGTCACATACCGCTCCGGCAATTCCGGCACCGCATATTTGTGAAACTTGATATAATCGTCGCGCAGCATGCAGATATCCAGATCATCATCCCACGGCACATATCCGCCGTGACGCACCGCTCCCAACAAAGTACCGCAATCCGCAAACCACTGAATCCCGTACTTTTTGCATACGCGCGCCACTTCATCCAGCACTTCCAGCTGCGCTGCCCAAGAGCGTTTCATCATTCCGCTGATATAAAAGCCTTCCCTGACTTCATCGTAGAAATACTCTTTGGGAAAAGTCATGACTGCTCCTCCGCTTGTTTCTCATCCAAAAATTCCCGTAAATGATCCGTATCATCGCATCCGTAATCCTGCAGGTATACCCGCTTTCCTGCTTCTGCCGCTTTTTCCGAAAGCATCCCCTGATCTCCGTAAAAAAGATCACAACACCTCACGGCCTGCTCCATATCCCCGGACAGATCACAGATTCCGTATCCTTCCGTTCGATAATCGTCAATCAGTTTTTCATAAGCCCGTTTCATTTGCGGCGCCGTCAGATCCATGGCCATATCCTTCTCTTCGATAAATCTTCCCGGCACCCACCATAGCAGATAGCGCTCCTGCTGCGTTTGAAAGAACCGCAATATCTTTTCGATCTTTGCCACAGCCTCTGCGCTGCTGATGATCATTTCACGCACTGCAGTATAAAACAGCACAACACATCTGCCGTCCGCCTGCAGCGCAACATTACTTTGGTCCGTGGTCTGAATGGTCCTCTCTCTCTCTTCGATCTTGTTGCCGACTTCACGCATCTGTTTTGCATAGAACGGATAGCCATGCAGTGACGGCTCCCGCGCCGGCATCATAAAACGATCTCCGAATCTTTTTTTCAACACCTCATCATACACCACCGGAACCGGCATACGTATATTTTCAAATGGCAATTCCACTACATTTTCCAGCCATTCTTTCGGAAATTTCTTGCTGCGGTCTTTTGCATATTCATCATATCGTGTCAGGTAATCCGCATCCTCCGACGGTGTCAGACGGCACACCTGATCATACAGTATCTCCAACTGATTGCCGATGGGCCGGTCGGTTGAAAACTCATACCCGGTCTCGTGCTGCAGTTCCACCAGGGCATACGCCAGCATTTCATTTAAACGGCTGTCGGTTACAAACTTGCCCTCTTCCTGCGACTGCTTTGCGGATTGTCTGCTCAGCGCTATGGCCGAATCGATCCTGGCCAACAGCCCCATAATATATTCTTCTTCCTCTTTATTTCTGGGAATATAATAATACGGATAGATATCGGGACCTACCAGAAACGGACAGCCATGCCATTTCTGCAGATGTTCTCTTTCAAACGAAAGATCCCTGCCGTTCACCATATGCGAAAAATTCATACAATACCAGTCGCGCGTATACGGATTAAAGATCTGATAATCCTCCCCCGTATGCTCCGCCAGTTTCGGAAACAGTTCCGTAAAACGGATGTAATCATCCCGGACCATGCCGATATCGATATCATCATCCCACGGGATAAAACCGCCATGCCGGACGGTTCCCAACAGCGTTCCGTACACGGCAAAAAAACGAATGTCCTGCGACTTACAAAACTCCTTCACATCTTCGAGCGCCTGTAAACCTGCTGCCCAGCAGCGTTTCATAACCTCGCCGACCACAAATCCGTCTCTTGTTTCCCGCTCATAGAATTGTTCCGAAAACTCCAGCCCCCGCATCCGATCTCCCGTAATACATGTTCTTTCAAATCTGCTTATTGTACTTTTCCTGTCAGGATATCCCCCAGAAAAGTTCCATCCTGCTTGGTATCTTCCAGTTTATAGGTCAGTTTATGCACATCACTCATTGCCAGGATCTGCTCCCAGCGCTTCTCCCGCGATGCCTTGCCCAGTTCATATTGAAGAATGTGCGCCGGCTCGTTACTGAACACCGGTATCTGCTCATACTCCTGCGTATACTGCTTGCACGCAATGCTCATCATCAAATGGAAGATATAATAGTGACTGACCTTATCTTCCTTTTTCCAAAAAGCAAACAGCATTTGCTTCGTTGCTTCCAGTATAGCGCTCTTGCGTTTGGCCAGCATAAACCAGTTATCGAAAATGATATATTCGCTCACATTTCCGGAACGATACAAAAACAGATCTTCGTTCTCCAGTACCGGCAATATCTGTTTTGTCCCGGATATAAATGTCGTTGCATCGATCCAGCATCCGCCGTATGTGGTCAGCAATTCCAGTCGTACCAGATCCGCATAATGCGCTTTGCCGATCTTTCCGTCACGGTATTTTGCTTCGATATACTCCGGCAGTCTGACATAGTCCGCCATCGTATTCTCATCCAGGATCACGATCTTTTTTCCCAGTTTTTCCAGGGAACGGTAACAACACTGCACAATCTCCGGAGCATTTTCAAGGCCCTGCAGCCAACTCCACCAGATCGTATCCCGTTCCGGCAGGATGTTTCCGATATCGCTTTGTTCTTTTACCGAAAGGCCAACCTGACTGTAATCCGTCTCACACAGTCGATAGGCCAGTGAGATGCTTCTCAAAAAACCGAATTCGTTTAGCGCCATCCGGTTCTCCATTTGTCTGGTGAGCAATCGCAGTTCAGCCTGAAAACGCGCATCCACCCATTCCGGATGTTCCTGCGTTTCCCGCATCAACAGCTGATAGGCTTCTTCCTGTTTGTCCTGCTCGATCAGATCATACGCCTGCAATAGCAATTCCGTAATATTATCCATACACTTTTCCTATTCTCATCCGAGACCGGTCAGATACAGTTCCAGCATTTTACCGGTCTGCTCCAACACACCGTTTTCCTGTGCGTGCAACAGCAGTTTTTCCATTGCCGTATTCAGCAATCCTCTTTCCTGCAATGCCTGTCTGTTCTTTCCGATCATCCTGCAACGCGCGTCATAATAATTTGCCATATTGGACGATACCCCTTCGATCCGCATATCTGCCCATAGCAGCGGTTGATCAACGATGCCGATCCGATCCTGCATCGCAAAACGCAGCGCCAGGTCCCAGTCTTCCAATGCTCTCAGGTTTTCATCAAATCCGCCCAGTGTCAAAAAGGTATCGCGTCGGATCACCATCGTCGGCGTATCCGCAAAATTGCGCTCCAGCAGCACACTTACCTGATCTTCCTCTTTGGGCATCTGTGTAAGGATCTCACGCCCGCCGCTCAATTCCGCACGGATCGGATGTGTTACCAGACAGCACTCCGGATGTTCCTCCAGGTATTTCATCTGGGTCTGCAATTTGTTCTCTTCCCACAGATCATCGCTGTCCTGAAATGCGATCCATGCACTCTTTGCCAGTTCTGCCCCGGCATTTCTGGCATGACCGGCTCCGCCATTCTTCTCCAGTTTATGAAAGCGCACCCGCTCATCCGTAAACTTACGCACAACCGCCTCGGTATCATCAACCGATCCGTCATCAATGATCAATACTTCCTGTATACAAAAAGTTTCCCCCTGACCCTTTTGTTGCAAAACACTTTTCAAAGCATTTCCGATCAGCTGCGCTCTGTTATAGGTCGGTATGATCACACTTACATTTCTCAATAACACACCCCCCGTAATTCTACACGATACGCGCGAGCACCTGC
>JAFWRC010000235.1 GCA_017508825.1 Lachnospiraceae bacterium | reverse complement strand
TTCGATCTTTGCCTTCAGTTCGTCATCCAGTTTGCCCTGCTCTTCAATGCTGGCCAGCACCGTTGCCTTGCGTTCCTCCAGGCCGCGCAGATAGGTCAGCCTCTCATACAGATTACGCAGCACCTCGTCATTTAAGGAACCGGTCATCTCCTTACGATACCGTGCGATAAACGGGATCGTGTTTCCTTCATCGATCAGTTTTACCGTAGCCTCCACCTGCGATAACTTGATCTTCAGCTCATCCGCTATGATCTGTTCAATGTTCATGTTACTTTCTTACTCCTGTGTTTCTTATATTTTTGCAGCCGTTTCACCGGCTTTCTACTTTCATACGCCAATCAATACAAGCTCTTCGGGCCGTTCTGAACAGTTACTGCATATCTTTACAACTGTATCTCCCGCGCATCATTCATCTTCTTTTTGGTATAGAGCAGCAGCACATCCCCGGCCTTGAGTTCCAGATCCCCGCTCGGTATCATCGCTTTGCCCTTGCGTCGCACACTCACGATATAGGTGCGGCGGCTGATATCGAGATCCTTGATCATCTGCCCGTTCCACTCGTGCTGCTCTTTCAGTTCGATCTCCTGCAGTTTGAGATTCAACCCTTTCCGGTTGCCTTCCACCCCCAGCACGATCCCGTCTCCCGCCTTGAGGATCAGATCCCCCCGCGGTACCAGCACTTCCTTATCCCGCTGTACTGCCGCGATCATCATTCCTTTCGGGAACTGCAGATCAGCAATCTTTTTATCGGTCCATATATCCTTCCCCTGCAGCGGCACACAGATAAAATGCACATCCGTCTCCTCTGCTTTTTCGCTCTGTTTTTTGAAGATCTCGTACTGCTCCACGAAACCCGCGGAAATGATACCGGTAGGGATCGCTACCAGGCCGACACCCAGTATAGTGATAAGGATACCAATCACTTTGCCGGCTGCCGTGATCGGATAGATATCACCGTATCCGACCGTGAACATCGTCGCTGCAGCCCACCACAGACCGGACAGCGCATTATCAAAGGCCTCCGGCTGTACCGTGTGTTCCAGGCTGTACATACACAGGCTGCCCGCCAGCATCAGCATCAGAATAATGAATACGGAGGACATCAGCAGACGTGCTTTGCTTTTGATGACCGCGCCGATCACATTCAGGGAATCAAAATACGCATTCAGCCGGAAGATACGGAAAATTCGCATCACGCGGAAGATACGGAATGCCGCCATGCCGCTCGGGAAAAAGAACGGCAGATAATAAGGCAGGCACGAAAAGATATCTACCAGCCCGTTAAAAGAAAAAACATATCGCAATACGGCAACCGGTTCGCTGCTGTTCGGAAACAGACACTTTGCCGTCCAGATCCGCAGCACCAGATCTACCGCAAAAAAAGCCACGGTGACTGCCTCAATATGCAGGAGCAGTTCCCCGTACTTTTCTGTCATACTGCTATAGGTAAGCAGCACACTCACTACCAGGTTGATCACGATAAACGCCAGATTGAATATATCGTAGGCCCGGCCAATGAAATCCTCCACATAGCCTACCTCGATGATATCAAAGATGCGGTTGCGTAATTTCTGGTATTTTGTCAGCTGCTGTCCCGGCTTTTTCCCGGCCTGTCCCATATTTATGCCTTTCCGGTGGTTTTTACCGCCACACACAATATATGGAACATTTTACCATAAAAGTACCACTTTTTCTACTAAAAAAGTGTTCTGCCGCTTCCGTTTTCCCGGATAAGCCCGTCCGCTTCCAGCTTCTCCAAAAGCGCCGTACAGCCCTCGATCACATCCCGGTAAGTCTCATCAAAACGTCCGGTATACCAGGGATCCGCAATGCTCCTGCCGGGCCGGTCCGTATAATCCAAAAGCAGCCGGATCTTTCCTTCCGTATCCGCTCCGGTGATGCGTGTCGTATTCCGGATATTCGCTGCATCCGCACATAACAGCAGATCATAATGGGCATAGTCCGCGCGCGTCACCTGTCTCGCTCTCTTGGAACTGAAATTCGTATATGCCGTATTTCCGATTCCGTGTTCCCGAAGCACCTTCTGCGCCGGCGGATACACCGGGTTGCCCACACCGGCCCAGATTTCCTCCGTACTGGTTGCTGCAGACGCAATCTCAAACTGATCTTTGATCCCCCGCTTTTCTACCATATCTTTCAGAACGAACTCTGAAATCGGTGATCTGCAGATATTGCCATGGCAGATGAAAAGTATTTTGATTTTTCTCATTTTCCCTTTAATTTCAAGGCTTCTCGCGTTTTGACCGCCTGCCTTTTATGATCCTTTCTTTTTCACTGATCTTTATATTATAACATCGCCAAATCCACGGTGCCGATAAAATCCATTCCTGTTCCGATCAAATCACGCTCTGAATATTCAAGGTCCTCAGCATTAATATAATTTCCCAGCCATAATGACACTTTGTTTTCCATTATCATAATATTTTTCCCGAATTCCTATACTTTGAATCATCTTCAAGAAATATAAAAGGTTTGTATCCACCTTCTCGATTCATAATCTCACTCGGCTTACGATATCTCATACTTGAATAAAGAATTTAATTTTATCATCTTTCTTATATACATCAATCCACATCGGATATAATGGTTCAAATATAGAATATCTTTGAATAATATCCTCAAAAGAAAACACCCTATCAGAAATCTTATCAGGCGGAAAAACATTGAGTCTCATAAAATCATCTTTAGAAGAGTATTTTTTCCCTCTTTCAAATACCGGAACAACCCTATAATTCATTTGGCCGGCATCTATACTATACTCTTGTAATGTATTAATCAGATTCTCTGAAAAAATCTCTTTATTCATTTTCATAGCGTTGATCAGCCCCTATTATGAGTATTCCTGAAAATATGCCAATTACTTCGTTGAATTTTCAGGCCGTTTCAAGATCAAACAGTTTCCTGCGTTTTTGATTCTCATCTATCCCATAAATTGCGATCCAGCTAAAAGCATCCGAATAGAATTCTTCCGATTCCTTTATCCCTGTCGCTTCTATAAATTCTTCCAATGATTCATCATTTTCTATACATATTTCCAGATTATACTGTTTTTTACTATAAATATTATAATGCGGTACATACTCCGTATCATCCCGATCCTCTGATGTCATAGCATCATATCCGTTTATCCTGCTGTCAAAAAGGATATGTTCCTTACCGCAAGAGGTACACTTTGCTTTCAGTACAGTAACCGTTGCAAACGGTGGTTTAGGCGGAATATAAACCTCTGTGACATCATTTTGATCATCACTTAATTGTTTCCAATAATGGATCTGTCCATTTTCATCCTCTGTACACCATGAGCCATAACGGGACAATGAGTTTTCCAGCGCATCATAATATGGTTTTAAAAGTTCTCTTTCCGCACGTGTCAATTTATTCCTGGCAACAGCAAACGTATTGCTTCCGCAATCACATTGAAAAGCCACAATCACTTTATTTCCTTTATGTCGTATCAACGTTGAGTTCTTTACAAGATACTTAGGAATCGGTACCATAATCTCTCCTTTTCTTGCCAGCCCAGGCAAAACATATCAATCTGTACTTTCGCACAGTCGTAATGATATCATATATCCGGCCTGTTTTTTCATTTTAAATCTATTGCAAAATCATCTCCAAATACTTCCTTCAGTTTCTGCATATTGATCCCATCTCTTGCATGCCATCGATTTACCGGGTAAGCAAAATCATTTCTATATTCTCCCGGATCCCTTTCATACTCATTGGCAAAGCGAACATCATATGAGGGATATTCTTCTCCTGCCAATATTCCGCAAATCCCCAATTCTCCAAGCAAAACGGACACCTGATCTTTATTCGTCTTAAAAATACGTGATTTAATTATCATATCTCTCAATTTACCGGCTTTATCTGAACCGTTTAATCTTTTTACACAGGACAGAATCTGTTTGAAAATATGTATATCTTCATCTGTAGGTGTAACCTTTGGCAATTTTATAAACTGTTCAAGATCAAAAAGCGCATATTGAATCTCAACACTTCCAACCGCACTACCTCCGTTTTTATATCTTCGATAACTATAGATGTTTAAAATATCCTTGTGCTGATCGGTTTTTTTCTTCCAAGACTGCCAACGACAAAAATAACAATCATCGAATTTTGCAGCAAGTTCTTCATTGCGACTTTTTAAAACATCGTGCTCCGGAACTGCTTTTGCATAATAATAACTTCCAAGCGCTGATCTATATTCAAGTCTTCTTTTTGACAAGCTAAAAAGAAAAGCATTTGCAATATCCTTAGGATCAATCTGCGAAATAATAAGCGGTATCTTTTTCAATGTATCCGAATGTGATTCATATTTTGGATAGTCAAAAATATAACCTTTCTCTTTAGCAAGATACAGTTCTTCCTCTGATATATTTAAATCGTCCCCATACGATTCTATTAAGCTAAAAAGCGTTTTCAAACCAGGTTCCATACTATCATCCTCCAATACCCCCATTTAGTTTTCCCATCCGGCTTTATTGCTATAGGTTTCATAATTCAGTTTTGCTTCATGCAAATATTCATCACCATCCTCATTATGTATCCTTTCCCATGCCTTTTGCGGCACATAAAGAATGGTCTCAAAATCCATATTTGCTGCCAATTTTTTCCTTCCTTTTAAAATTGCGTTATAGTATGGTTTTCCATTTACCAATGCCACACAACGCGCATATAAGAAATAATCAGGAGAAAAACAGGTCTCGTTTCCCATTAAATGCTTAGCAATATTATAAGTATCCAAAGAAAATAATAGTTCTGCCATCTTATCATGAAAAGCAAAAATCACGTTATCTCCCCATTTTGCAAGGAATGATATTAATGGCTCTATAACAGCCTCATCATCCCCCTGCTTGTCCCAATCCAGCATATCAGTAAAATGGAAAAAATCCTGATCATACATTTTCCCACTTTCAATAATGGGCTGTATCCAAATTG
>JAFWRC010000234.1 GCA_017508825.1 Lachnospiraceae bacterium | reverse complement strand
TACACCTGCAACAACGTCCTCGCCCTGTGCGTTGGTAAGGAACTCACCGAAGAGGCCCTTAGCGCCGGTAGCAGGATCTCTGGTGAATGCAACACCGGTTCCGCAATCATCGCCCATGTTACCGAATGCCATGGACTGAACGTTTACAGCGGTACCCCATGAATAAGGGATATCATTGTCACGGCGGTAAACATTTGCTCTGGGGTTATCCCATGAACGGAATACGGCCTTGATCGCCTCATTCAGCTGGATCTTGGGATTGGTGGGGAATTCCTCACCAAGCTTTGACTTATATTCTGCCTTGAACTGGTTAGCCAGTTCCTTCAGATCTGCTGCATCGAGCTCAACATCCTGGGTAACACCCTTCTTGGACTTCATCTTGTCGATCAGCTGCTCAAAATACTTCTTACCTACTTCCATAACGACATCCGAATACATCTGGATGAATCTGCGGTAGCAGTCCCATGCCCAACGGGGATTCTGGGATTTCTCAGCCAGTACGGCTACCACGTCTTCGTTCAGGCCCAGGTTTAAGATGGTATCCATCATACCCGGCATGGATGCACGTGCACCGGAACGAACGGAAACCAGAAGCGGATTTTCCTTATCCCCAAACTTCTTGCCGGTGATCTCTTCCAGCTTAACGATGTACTCCTTGATCTGTCCCATGATCTCATCATTGATCTGGCGACCGTCCTCATAGTACTGTGTGCAGGCTTCCGTTGTGATGGTAAAGCCCTGCGGTACCGGCAGACCCAGATTGGTCATCTCTGCCAGGTTTGCACCCTTGCCGCCCAGCAGCTCACGCATGTTTGCATCACCTTCACTGAACAAATAAACCCATTTTCTTGCCATGTCTTTCTCCTTCTCCCATAGTTGTTTTACGTAGTTTTTCTCTTCCGGTTTTTGACCGGCACTACTTACATCATAGCATACCTCTAGTGATATTGCACGAAAATTATACCGAAATTTTGGACAAAAAAACTCGGACAAAGTGAATAACTTTACCCGATAAAGTACAAAAGACACCTCATCCGTCAGCTACGCTGACACCTTCCCCTCAAGGGGAAGGCAAGGTTTCAGGGGAGTAAGGAAATCATTCTTGCGGGGGTACGGTAGTACATGCTCGAGATCTTGATGCCGGTACGCGGCGAAGATGCATGGAGCACCTGACCGTTACCGATATAGATGCCGACATGGTTGATGCGGCCGCCCTTGGAATAGAAGATCAGGTCCCCGGGACGGATGGTCTCGGCGGTGACACGGGTACCGTAGTTTGCCTGCGATGCCGCATGGTGCGGCAGGGAAATGCCGTATTTCTTATAGATCTGCATAGTAAAGCCGGAACAGTCTACGCCCTTTGTTAAGGACACACCGCCCCAGACGTAACGGTTACCTATGAACTGCTTCGCATATTCCACGAGCTGCGCCCGGGTACTCTGTACACCATACTCCTGCAGAAGGTCTTTCATGGAAACTGCCGTCTGCAGCTTATCTTCTACTTTAACGTAATCCGCAGAGACATACGCCTCTTCGCCGTCCAGGTCGACTTTGATCCAGCCGTCCATCTGATCCAGCACGATCAGTTCCTCGCCTTTGGAGACAAAGGTGATCACCGGCGTATTGATGCTGGGCTGCTCACGGACTTTTAAGCCGTCACCGGATACGATCGCCACCGGCTCGATGACCTCCTGCGCCAGTAAGAGCGCCTTGGGCCCTGTCAGCAGGAATTCCGTACTGACATAACCTTCCACCTTGCCGGATTTGATATGCGCCCAGCCATCCTCGATGTCCAGCACTTCACATGCCGCGTGATTGGACAGCTTGCCCACCAGATTGCCGTCCACAGGTTTCTCACGGATGTTCAGATGATTGCTCACCTCGGCGATGCCCAGATTGTTATAACCGAAATAGGTAATGGGCTCTTCGGGGATCTCCAGTTCCGCCAGGCTCTTTTCGATCTCGTACTCTGCCCCCAGCTGTACCAGCACCTTATCCGCCAGAACCATCTGCAGCGCCTGCTCCTGCTCTCCGTCGTTGATGCCGCGGCTGCCGGTCAGCTCCACTACATCCGCCGCGCCGGCCAGGCCGAGACTTTCAGCGCTCACCACTTCCGGCGCCGCCTGCGGATCCGATTCGGTTGCCGGGGCGATGGCCGGTGTCGGCACATATACTTTGTCCAACGGTAAAATCACGTCACGCAGAACAAAAAGGCAGACGGTAACCGCTGCCAGAACTACAATGAAATATGCGCCGAAAGAAACCTTTGCCGGTTTCTTTCGGGAATTCTTTTTTGAATATTTAGCCATAATTTATACGATGTCGTCTCTTTTACGGATATAGGACGCAATGTTCAGCGCATGATCCGCTACACGCTCCAATGCGCTGACTACGTCGGAAAAGATCATACCCGCTTCCGGCGTGCATTCCTGCAGGGTCAATCGCTCGATATGATTCTTCTGCAGCTGCTGCTCCTTAGCATCTACCTTATTCTCCATCTCGGAGAGTGTCTTCATCATTTCCGCATCCGGCGATTTTAAGATGGAATCCAGAGACGTCGTCAGCATCTTGTTGACCATCTCCAGCATTTCTGCCAATTCCTTCTGCGCCTGCGGGCTGAAGGTTGCGCCCTCTTCCTTCCGGCGCTTCGCCATACCGGCGATGTTTTCCGCATGGTCGCCGATACGCTCGATATCGTTCGCCACATGGAACAGGGAACCGATGCCCTGCAAGTCCTCAATGGGCAGGGTCGATGTATTGATCTTGATAAAGTAAGAAGTAATGGAATGGTTCAGGAAGTCGATGTTCTTTTCCATCTCATATACTTCATTGATATCGTCATCGTCCAGAGTGATGAGCGCGTTCATTGAACGGTTTAAGTTATCGTTTGCCAGAGCAGCCATACGCTCCAGTTCCTTCATACCGTCGATCACGGCGGTAGACGGATTGAACAGCACCTTGTCGCCGATGTACTTCAGCTGGAAGGTATCGCGGTAGCCGACCTTCTGATCCTTACCCGGTACCACCAGATACGTGAGTTTCACGATCAGGTTGGAGAACGGGAAAAGCACGATAACCTGTACGATCTTGATGATCGTATGGGCATTCGCCACGAAACGGCCGTCATCCGCCGAGATCGAATGCAGTGCCTGTGCGATCGGATCCATCGCTACCATAAATACGATAAAGATGAACACCGTACCGATCACATTGAATAACAGATGGATCATGGCCGCACGCTTTGCGTCTTTCTTACCGGCCAGGGAAGCCAGCAATGCCGTGGTGCAGGCTCCGATATTGCAGCCCAGAATGATGAACAGACAGATATTCACATCCGTGAACAGTCCCTGCTGCGCCATCAAAAGGGTCAGGGAAACGGTTACCGAGGAACTCTGTACGATCGTGGTAATGATCAGACCTACCAGTACAGCGACCAGCGGGTTCTTAAGACTCGCCAGTGTATCCACGACCATCTGGGATTCCTTTAAAGAACTCATTCCCGAAGACATGGTAGAGATGCCCAGAAACAGTACACCGAAACCGGTGACTACATCGGAAAACTTCTGCACGGTCTGATTCTTGGCTACCATGGAAGCGATGACGCCTGCCAGAAGAATGAGCGGCGCATATGCAGAAAGATTGAACGAAACCAGCTGGCTGGTAATGGTAGTACCGATATTGGCACCGAAGATCACACCGGCTGCCTGATACAGATTCATCAGGCCGGAGTTTACAAAGCTGACGACCAGTGCCGTACACGCCGAAGACGACTGCACGATACCGGTGAAGAAGATACCGACCAGCAGGCCGGAAAAACGATTGGTGGTAAATTTTTCCAAAATACCACGGAGCTTGGCACCGGCTGCTTTCTCGATTCCCTCGCTCATAATGGTCATTCCCAAAAGGAACAGCCCCAGGCCTCCTGCCAGTGACATCAGTTCTTTCACACCCATGACTGCACCTCGCTTATCTTATGCACGGAACTCCCCTGTTCCATAATATCCTCCCGGCCGAATGCCGTTTTTTGAACAATATTGCTAAAATATATTGTAGTTTTTTATTTAATTTTCCGCAAACCTTTCTTATTTTAACGGATAGCGTGCAAGTATGCAAGGGCAATTTACCTTCAAAAAATGAAATGGACAAAAATCAACAAAAAATAACTTTCCAAACCACATTTTTTTATAATATTGCAACAAAAAATTTGACCTTAGCAAACTATTTTGTTATAATTTATTTTATTAGTAAACATTATGCGCAGTGAAAAGGAGTTCCTGACATGATGAAAAGAAAAACATCCAGAAACAACTCATTTGCCGACACTCTGAACCGTGTCTCCGTGAACAAGGAAGTTCCGAAGAGTGTCTTTGTTCTTTTGCTTCTTCTCTACTTTATCGCAAACTATTTTACACGAAATCTGTCCCGCAGTCTGGATATCTGGCTCATAAACGGAAAAGAGATCCCCCTGTCTATGCTGGCAGGCGTGTCTGCTTCCCTTGGCAACATCTGCATTCTTCTTATCGTGATCCTGTTCGGCAAACTCGGTTTTATCACTACGCTGCTCCTTTTGATTTCACAGTTTCCAGGACTTCTGATATCGATCTTTAAAATGCGGAATTTCGCTGTCGTACAGGGTATATTTACGAACCTGCTGACCATCGTTGCC
Source organism: Lachnospiraceae bacterium (assembly GCA_017508825.1). Classification (GTDB taxonomy): domain Bacteria; phylum Bacillota; class Clostridia; order Lachnospirales; family Lachnospiraceae; genus NK4A136. Next base: position 3,515 of record JAFWRC010000234.1, on the reverse strand, counting down.
AGCGTGATCATTTTCCTGAATCACCTCCGCATGATAAATTATCAGAAGAAAATGCGCGAGCAGGCCATCACGGATCAACTCACCGGCATTCCGAACCGTTTCGCCTGCTTCGAGCTGATGAGCGATCTGATCGCCAAAAAAGAGAAATTTGTTCTGGTCTCAACCGATCTGAATAATTTCAAGAGCATCAACGATACCATGGGACACACGGTCGGGAACAAAGTACTGATCGAGATCTGCGAACGCTGGAGGGCTATCGCCTCCCGGGAAGATGCGGAAACACAGGACTTTCTGTCGCGTCCCGGCGGGGATGAATTTCTTATCGTGATCCGTGCCTATCAAAGCGAAGAAGATATTCAAAATGCGATCAAACGCTATCAGGACGCCCTGGAGCAAAAGATCACCATTGACAACTGTGACTATTTCCTGAATGCAAGCTTCGGATATGCGGAGTATCCCACGGATGCCGAGACGGCGATCGTACTTGTCTCCTATGCCGATACCGCCATGCACGAAGTAAAGGATTCCGTCAAGAATGACCGCATCCTCCACTTCACACAGGACCTGGCAAAGATCGAGCAGAATCTGGCGACCGAGCGCAAGATCCGTAACGCACTGGAGCAGGATACCATTTTCTACTATCTGCAGCCACAGTACGATATCGCTCACAAACTGCGCGGTTTCGAAGCACTCGCACGTATGAAGGACAGCGAAGGCAATATGGTCAGTCCGGGCGAGTTTATCCCCGTAGCCGAAAAGATCGGTCTGATCGACAAGGTGGATCTGAGTGTCTTCCGCAAGTCCGCAATGTTCTTCGGAAAACTGATCCGGGAAACCGGTGCCGACATCACACTCTCCATCAACATCTCGGTACGCCATCTGATGAAGAACAACTTCATGGATGAGATCCGTGAAATACTTGAAAAAAGCGATCTGCCTCCGAAGAATCTGGAGATCGAGATCACGGAATCCATTATGATCGATTCCATCGATAAGGCTCTGGAAGTGATCGGTGAGATCAAAGATATGGGCATCAAGATTGCCATCGACGATTTCGGTACCGGCTACTCTTCCTTAAGTTACCTGAATAAGTTTCCGGCAGATCTGCTCAAGGTCGACAAGTCGTTCATCGATGAGATGAACTCCAGCGAATCTTCCAGACAGTACGTCGCTACGATCATTTCCATCGGACATATCATGAACCTGGATGTGATCTCGGAAGGCGTGGAAGAACCGGAGCAGCTCGGAACACTCCGTGAGATCGGATGCGACTTTATCCAGGGATTTATCTGGGGCAAGCCGCTGCCACCGGAAGAAGCCGAAAAACTGGTGCGTTAAAAAACACCGCTTCTCCCGGCTTCCCATATTTCCTATAATAAAAAACTTCCCATATCCGGGAAGTTTTTTATGTTCTGCGTCCTACTGCAAGATCTTTATCCATCTGTATTTTCAGCGCATCCACACTTTCGAATTTCATCTCCGGACGGTGAAAGTATTTCGGGATCACGGTGATTTCATGATCGTAACAGTCCCCGCTGTAGTCATAGAGATAGCTCTCGATGGTGACCGCTTTGGTTCCGTTCACGGTCGGCTTGGTGCCGATATTGGTCATCGCACGGTATTTCTGTCCGTCCAGCAAGACTTCCGAGAAATAAACACCGTACGGCGGCAGGAGCTTGTTCTCCTGCGGGATCAGATTGACCGTAGGGATACCGATCGTACGCCCCAGCTGTGCTCCGTGCTGTACAATGCCGCGAAAAGCATAGTCATAACCCAGACATGCTTTTGCTTCTTTCAGCTCCCCTGCTTCGATCAGCGCACGCACGCGGCTGGAACTGACTTCCGTATTGCCGATGCGCAGTTTCTCCACCTGCACGGTCTCGTATCCGCCGCTCCGCTTCATTGCATCCAGCAGGGCAAAATCCCCGGCTCCCTTTGCCCCGAAGGACAGGTCGGTACCGGCTGCCACCAGACGTGCCTGCAGACGCCGGCACAGATATTCCTCAATAAACGTCTCCGGCGCGATGGCTGCGTTTTCTTTTGTCATCGGATATTCGATCAGCAGATCTACGCCGAGTTCTTCCAGGATCCTCTGTTTCTCTTCCCTCGTCGTAAGCACCTTGCCGTCCGACATCCCGAAGAGTTCCTCCGGCGACGGATGAAAGGTAAAGACCGCTGCCAGCATACCGTCCTGCTTTGCGGACAGGATCTCTTCCAGCAGGCGGCGGTGCCCCAGATGCACACCGTCGAATTTGCCGATGGCTACGGCGGTGGGTGTGGTGGTATGGAGTTGTGATAAATTATTCAAGATTATCATATGCTCAAAATGCCCCTCATCCGGCGCTTCGCGCCACCTTCCCCCCGGAGGGGGGAAGGCAAGTAGCTGCGGTCAGAAAAACATATTCTCCGGACGGTAGTTTCCGCGCTCCTCACTGTAGCGATAGACCGCGCAGAAGGCCAGTTCCGCATTGTAGATCCGAAAGCGTTCCCCGTCCTGCGGGCGGATGCTCTGCTCACGGAAACAGTTGTCCGTGAGAGGATTGCCGTTATCGATACGCTTCTTTTCTTCCAGGCGCACATGCAGTGCACGGCAGTCGTTATAGAAATGCTCGATGGGCAGGACCTGTTCCTCCAGTCTGCCGCTCTGCATCAGCCGTTGTACCTGATCCAGGGTCAGCGCGGTCTCCTTGGTAAACTCGCCGCTGCGGGTCCGCTCCAGTTTTTCCATGCTGGCGCCGCAGCCGAGCGCTTCGCCGATATCCCGGCAAAGGGAACGGATATAGGTGCCCTTGCTGCACTCAATGCGCATCGTCACCCTCGGCAGCTCGATCTTTTGGATCTCCAGCGCAAGGATCGTGACTTCCCTTCCCTTACGCTCTACCACTACTCCCTCTCTCGCCAGTTCATACAGATGCTTGCCGTCCTGACGGATCGCAGAGTACATCGGCGGGATCTGTTCGTAAGTCTTTACAAAGCTTTCACAGACCGCGCGCACTTCTTCTTCCGTGCAGTTTACTTCCCGCTGCGTGATCACGGTGCCGGTCAGGTCTTCGGTATCCGTGGTCATCCCCAGCCGCATCTCGCAGACATATTCCTTCGTCTTGTCCGTCAGATGCTCCACCAAACGGGTGCCCATACCCAAACATACCGGAAGCACGCCTGTTGCTGCAGGATCGAGCGTTCCGGTATGTCCGATCTTTTTCTGTTTTACAATGCCGCGCAGTCTGGCGACTACGTCGAAAGAGGTGTAGTTTTCCTCTTTGTAGATATTGATCACACCTGAGATCATTATTACCCCTCATCAGTCAGCTGCGCTGACAGCTTCCCCCCAGAGGGGGGAAGCCAAGTTTAAGAGTATTGTTTTGCAATTTCTGCAATAATCTTTTCTTCGAATTCCGCGATGGTGCCGTCGTATTCGAAGCCGGCCGCGCGGGCGTGGCCGCCGCCGCCGAATGCTTCGCATACTTTTGCCACGTTCACCGCATCAGTGGAGGAACGCAGGCTGCCTTTGAAAT
>JAFWRC010000233.1 GCA_017508825.1 Lachnospiraceae bacterium | reverse complement strand
GGTGAAGGCCAATACGGAGCTGCTGACCAGACTCAATGATCTGCCGCTTGCGGAAGGTTTTATCTATCAAAACTACTGCGAAGGTTCCGGTTCCGGCAGGAACTATTTCACGGACGACAACGGCAAACGATGTGATGCGATCCGCATGGAACTGGAGCGACTGTACCGCACCGGTGAGATCAGCGAGAATATCTACTACTTCTATCTGGCGAGCCTGATCAATTCCATCGACAAATACGCTAATACCGCTTCTGTATACGGGGCATTTTTAAAGCATGTCAAGAAATCCGCACAGAAGCAATTTACACTGGAACTCTTCCCCGTGATCCCCGGAAAGATCGGGAAGGTATTTAACGAAGATATCAATATGCTGGTGCGGCATATCCACGGTGATGTGCTGTATCTGGATCCTCCGTACAACGCAAGACAGTACAGTTCCAATTATCATGTATTGGAAACCATTGCCAGATACGACGCTCCGGAACTGACCGGTGTAACGGGCCTTCGGAAAGAGGACGATCAGAAGAGCCGGTTCTGTTCCAAGCGTACGGTAGCGGAAGTATTTGAAGATCTCATCAAAAATGCGGATTTCAAATATATCTTCTTAAGCTACAACAACGAGGGTCTGATGTCTCTGGATACGATCGCAGAGATCATGTCGAAGTACGGAGAATATAAATACTTCACAAGGGAATACAAACGGTTCAAAGCAGACAAAGATACAAACCGCAAGATCGCAGGCGATTCCACGACGGAATACCTGCACTGCCTGATCAGGTAAGAGCGTGCACGGTTCCTGCCTCAACAACGGAGTCATGGGGGATGGTTCGCCCCAACGGCTCATGCTGAAGGCTTGCCGTTATTATTTCCAAGCCATTTCTTCTGCAGGAGTGTCAAAACAAATCCAAGCACAAAACCGAGAACCATAGAAAGCAGAAACAATCCAAAGCCCTTTCCCACAAAAGCAACGCTGGTGATAAAACTGGGAAAGGCAAAAGAATTGCACTGTGTGCCTGCATAGCCGGCGAGCGCGCCTCCCACAGCGCCTGCTCCGCAGGCAGCCAGCATTGCTCCCGGTCTGGTCAGTGTCACCCCAAAGAGTGCCGGTTCCGTAACACCCAAAGCGCATGAAAGCGCTGCCTGCAGTGATATATTTCTCTGTTTCTTTTCATGCGTAATGACAGCCATTGCCAGACTGGCACCACACTGTCCGTATACCGCTCCGCCCAACAATGGCATGATCGAATCGGAGCCGGTGGTTGCGATCGCCGTGATACTTACGGGAACTATGCTCCAATGCGCCCCCACCACTACCATGGGTTGAATGAAAAAGCCCATAAATGCACCTGCCACAACCGGGTTCAGACCATACAGGGAATAAAAGACTGCCGTAAGTGCGTTTCCGATCCAACCGCCGATCGGACCAAACAGCAGAAATGTCACCGGCAGAACGATCAGACAGCAGAGGATCGGCTTTAAAAATCCCTTCAGGGATTCCGGCAGAAACTTATCGCAGGGCTTTTCCACAAAATGCAGAAAACCAACTGCCAGTAATACCGGTATGACGGAGGAATGGTAAATTGCAGGCTGTACCGTGAAACCTAAAAAATCTAATGTATTCCCGTTCTCCAGAATCGCCGACACATCCGGATAGAGCATGGCGATCGGAATAAGGATCGAGATGAACAGGTCTGTCTTCCACTGCTTCGAAGCCGTGATCGCCAATAACATCGGCAGAAAGTAAAAGAAGCCGTCCGATACTGCATAAAAAAGGATATATGCACCACTCTCTTTCGAAAGCACGCCAAAGTTGGCCAGCAGGATCACTACACTTTTTAATATGCTGGCCGCCGTCAGGTAATTAATGATCGGCAGGAAAATCCCCGTGATCTGGTCGATGACGCTTTTATAAACTTTATTCTTCTGTTTAGCATTTTCCATAATACCTGATATGTAATCACAAAATACCCTCTTATTCAAGATGTTTTTGTAATTTCTTCCCCCCCGGATTCAAATCTTACCCAGTCCGGGCGGTCTGCCTGTTCTGCTCCGGGTCCTTTCGACCGATATTCTTCAAAAACCGTTGTCCCATGCGCTTCCGGTTTATTCCAGTCGTGATATCCCGCCGGACAGATGTGTGCATCCATCCAGCAGTCCTCCAGACGCAGCTTCGCATAGATCCGCCATGGTCTCGCGATATAACAGCTCCCGTCCGGAATCCCTTCTGCCCGCAGAAACCTGCAGTTCTTTGCCACAAATCCAACCTCTACATGTTCCGGCGTGGAAGGTGCAAACACATAGCCTGCTTCGTTACTCACAAACTCACAGTCTTCAAAATAGGCTGTGGCTCCGCCGAAGATAAAATCTACGCCACCCTCGATCCGGCAGTTTTTGAAATATACGGTATGATCCTTACGCGGGGTCAGCTGCTTCGGTCCGGTGAATCCTCCAGGCTGCATCTCCTTTGGCGGAAGCGGTGCCAGAAACAGGGTATCCTGATGTCCTTTCAAAATACAGTTTTCCAGATGAATGTCATCCCCGTCCAGGTACAGAGCGATCGCCTGCCCCGCCACCTTACCGGAACCTGCCGTATTCTCAAATGTACAGTTTTCAAAACGTACGCGGTCCCCATCCACCAGTACCGTCTGGGTACGGAAAGTACGATGCGCTGTGCCGTCCGGATGGATCGCCCTCGCGCCGATATCTCCGCTATAGTGTTCTCCCGTATAAATTCGATCCGATTCTGATAATGTGTACTGCATATTTTTTCTCCTCTTTTAAGAAAGTGTTCTGCTTGCAGAACGCTCGCGCCGAGCGCGGTTGCGATAGCAACAATTTTCTCATGCGCGATAGATGATTTTCTTACGGTTTTACCGTTAGAAAATCACTATGCGTAACGTAGTGAAGAAGTGCGCATCCCACGGAGGGCTTTTCACTTTATAGATATTACGAAGCAATTTCCTATAAGGTGAAAAAAGCCGAAACATTCGGGTTTCGGCACCTTTGTTTTATTGGATAAATTTTAAAAACTGTACTGCAAGATCCACGTGTTTACTGCCGCCGCCGAACGCCGCATACAGGGACGGTTCCCCTTCCCCGACGTAATAATAATTCGCATTCAGTACCCGGGCCGTATCCATACATACTGCTGCCGGCTGGTCCGCGTAATACATCACTCTGCCTTCTTCCTCGAATCTTGCAAGCGTATCCGCATCCAATACCGTATCCAGCGGCACAAACCATTCCGCCTCCATATACCTGCGGATCACATCCTCTCCGGAGATCATCAGATCGATGCTGCCGGTATAGGCCAGTGCCATGACCCTTTCCTCATCCGCATAACTGTAGGTCATTGTACTGGAGAGATCGTTTCCGGATACCTCCCCTACCGCAATACGCGATGTGGTATCCAGCTGTATCTGCTGCTTTTTCGGGTCTTCCACATATTGCTCCGTGAACGATTGCTCTACCTGTGCCTCCGCGGTTTCCAAAGGTGTAAAGTTGATGAGCAATACCGTCAGCACATCGTCTTTTTTGGTCACGATCGATACAATGAAGGAAATGACGAACGCCAATCCGATCCCTCCCGCGATCACCCATTTCAGATAGTAATCTTTAAAATATTTCCATTTTTTTTCGGGAGATGCGGTTTTGATCTTTTCCCGCTCCTCCTTAAATTCATCCATTACCGGCATTGTTTTGTCCGTCTATACTGCAGTATACCAGTACATATCCTTTCTGTTTTTATTACTCTTTCTTCGTCAGCAGCTTATGTTCAGCAGCTGTGCCCGGCCATGCAGATGAACCACCATGCTTTCGGCCGGAACAAAGATACAGTCACCTTTAAAGAAATTGAGCATAAAACCCTCGCCGCTCATACTGCCGCAGCCGTCTACGCAAAGCAGTGTGTGAAAACTGCCGGCATCGGTTTT
>JAFWRC010000232.1 GCA_017508825.1 Lachnospiraceae bacterium | reverse complement strand
GGTCCGCCGGCTGGGGGATGACCACACAGTGATCTTCAGTACGCATATCCTGGCGGAGGTGAGCAGTCTGTGCAATCACGTGTTTATCCTGTCGGGAGGGACACTGGTAGCGGACGATACGCCGGAGCATCTGCTGGAAAAATACAATGAACAGCAGCGGCTCAAGCTGATGCTGAAGGGAAATGCAACAGCAGCGGAGTACCGGATCAAACGGATCGAAGAGATCGAGTCCTACCGGGTGGTAAAGGAGGAGGAGGAATCCTCAACCCTGGAGGTGGTGGCAAAAAAAGGCTGTGACATCAGAGAAGTCCTGTCCAAGGCATGTGTGAGTGCGGGGTATACCCTGCTGGAACTGGCGAGCAACCGGGTAACACTGGAAGATGTGTATCTGGAACTGACCAGAGATCATGCGGCAGCAGTGGCAGAGGAGGAGGCCGAAGATGTGGGCAGTCTTTAAGAAGGAGTGGCAGGGAAACTTCCGGACACTGACCGGCTGGATCTTCCTGGCCGTGACCATCTTTTTCCTGGGATGGTATTTTAATTATTTCGGACTAAACAGCGGACTTCCGTATGTGTCGTATATCATCAGCGCGGTGCAGTTTATCTTTTTGTTCACGCTGCCGCTTTTGACGATGCGCAGTTTTTCGGAAGAGAAGCGCTACAAAACGGATCAGCTGTTATTTACCTCACCGGTGGATGTATGGCAGATCATTCTCGGGAAATATCTGGCGGCGGTGAGCGTATTTCTGCCGGTGATCCCGATCCTGGCGATCTATCCGCTGGTGCTTGGTATTTACGGTGAAGTGCCGTTTGCGGAGAATGCTCTGGCAGTCGTTGGCTTTTTATTCTTCGGACTTGCGGCGCTGGCGGTGGGGATATTTATCTCGTCGCTAACGGAGAATCCGATCATCGCTGCGGTGCTGACCTTCTTTGTATTGCTGTTGAGCGCGATGGTGCCGGGCATCTCGGCGATGATCAGTGAAGAGGGCAATCTGTTCACCAGACTGCTGCATATCCTGGAACTGACGGGACCTTTTGCGTATTCACTTTACGGTGTACTGCACTGGCCGTCCTATATCTATTACATCTCGGTGATCGTGATCGCGCTGTTTCTTACGGATTACGTGCTTACGCTCCGGCGCTTCCGGGTACGTACCCACGGGATCGCAGGCGCCTTCGGGCAGATCCTGCGCGGCGCGGCGGTTTTCCTGGTCCTGCTGGTGATAAACGCCTTGTGCTCGACCCTTCCGGAGGAAAAGCAGAGCATTGATATGACTTACAACAGCATCCGGTCCCTGACAGAGGAAGGACACCGGATCGTAGAGCTGCTGGATCAGAACGTGACAGTATATGTGCTGGTAGATCCGGAACAGAAGGATGAAACATTAGATGCGACCCTGCAGCGTATGCAGGAAGTGTCTCCCAGACTGACGGTGGAATATATCGACCCGGAGGCAGACCCGTATTTTTATTTATCCTATTCGGATGCGGAGCCGGTGCCGAACAGTATGATCGTCACATGCGGTTCTAAGAGCCGGGTGATCAACTACTACGACTGCTATCAGGTAAGCTATGATTATTCCTATGATGTGGCGACCGGTTCCTACATTGCGACGGATTACAAGGTCTCCGGATACGATGGGGAAGGACGCATCGTTTCGGCAATCTCCTATGTGACCAGCGCGCATGGACCCAAGATCTACTGCATTACGGGACACAGCGAGCTGGAGCTGGAAGAGGAGCTGAAGAGCAGGATCGAAAACGCAATGTACGAAGTGGAAGCGATCAACCTGCTGATGCACGATGACATCCCGGAAGATGGTGATATCATATTTATCCTGGGGCCGTTTGCGGACTTTAATCAGGAAGATGCGGAAAAAGTAGAACGCTTCCTGGAGAAGGGCAAGAGCGCGATCCTGGTCACGGCGTTTACCGATTCCTCGGAATTGACAAACTATTACGGTATCCTGGCGAACTACGGGATCGAAGTGCTGCCCGGCGTGGTCTATGAAGATGATGCTGCTTATTACAACACGGAACCCACGTTTCTTCTGCCGGAGATCGTGGATTGTGATCTGACGGAAAAGATCTATACGGCAACGCGTACACGCTTTGTATACCTGCCTTTTGCCAAAGGGCTGCAGCTGGTGGAAGCGGCGGATGCCACGGCATCGACCTTCCTGCGTTCCTCGCGCACGTCCCATACCAAGGGTGGCGAGGAAGAGATCCAGGGACCGTTTTCTCTCGGGGTCTATGCGGAGCGGTATAGCGCGGAAAATACATCCCGCATGGTCGTATTCTCATCGGATTATTTTATGTACAAGGATATCAACCAGGCGGTAAACGGAACCAATTACGATCTGTTTATGAAAGCGCTGGCCAAGGTGAGTCAGACGGATGATATTGTGGATATCCCGGTGAAGAGTTATTCTTATAATTCGATCGTCGTTGCAAACGGCGCGAGAAGTTTCTTCTCGATCGTACTGATCGGGATCGTGCCCGGAGCGCTGCTCCTGTGCGGCATCGTGATCTGGTACCGGAGAAGACACGGATAATGTTCGGAAACTATTCATACAAGCAAAATTTTATTTATGGAGGAGATATACTATGACAAAGATCAGAACAAGGTATGCACCAAGCCCGACGGGAAAGATGCATGTAGGAAACTTAAGAACGGCGCTCTATGAGTTCCTGGTGGCAAAGCACGAGGGCGGTGATTTTATGCTCCGTATCGAGGATACCGATCAGGAGCGTTTTGTGGAAGGCGCT
>JAFWRC010000231.1 GCA_017508825.1 Lachnospiraceae bacterium | reverse complement strand
TGAAAAAGAGGAAATTTCGCCTTCTATGCTAAAAGATGCTTATGAAATGATGAAAGATTTTGCAAAATTGTACGATTATGATAATATGTTATACATACTGGATTCGCTAAAAGATTATAAACTGCCACCCGAAGATGAAGAACGTGTCCGGGAAATCAGAAAGAAGACAGAGGAATTCAAATGGGAAATGATACTCGATTTACTGAAGAAGATCAAGTGTTAATGGAACTTCTCAAAGAGATTGACGAAGAAGAAGAGAAAAAAGAAGTCTATAATAAGGTGCTCCTGATCCGCAAGGAAGAGACCTTTCTGGTAAATACGATCAAGAACAATCTGGATAAGAACGGGTTTTTGTTCGTTGAATCCGCAATGAGCGTCCGCGAACTGAACGAAAAGAAAGATATGGCAGAACTGATGCTCATGTATGTAGACGATACCATTGAAGAAGCACGGGATGTCCTGGTTTTTGTGAAAGACCTTTTACTGGAAGAAGGTAAAGAACTGGTTCTTTTGGGAGACCGTAACGAAGTGTTCTCTGTGGAAAAGGTTATTCCCAAAGAGCTGATCGCAGGCGTTTTTGAGCGCCCTTTTGATATGCGTGCCATCATGGACCGCGTCGGAGATTTCCTGATCCAGCAGAGGATACAGCAGAATAAAAAGATGATCCTGATCGTAGATGACGATCCGACCTATCTGAAACTGATCAAGGAATGGCTGAAGGACAACTACCGTGTCAGCATGGCCAATTCCGGTATGCAGGCGATCACATGGCTTGCCAATAATACGGCGGATCTGGTCCTCCTGGATTATGAGATGCCTACGATCAAGGGCTCCAAAGTACTGGAAATGCTGCGGTCCGATGCGCAGATCGCGAATACACCGGTTATGTTTCTGACCGGTAAGAGCGATAAGCAGAGCATCGTCGAGGTGCTGGCGCTGAAACCGGCCGGCTATCTGCTCAAAAGCATTGACCGGAAAACGCTTTTGGAGACGCTAAATAAATTTTTTGTGGAACAGAGGTATAAAAAGTAAGCTTTATGAATAAATTCTTGAATAAAATGGAACTCAAATGGGGCAAGTATGCGATCGAGCGCTTGCCCATGTATATGTTGATCTTATATGCGATCGGCTTTGTGATGCAGATCGTAAACCCGAATATCATTGATGTGATCTCGCTGAATCCTTACGCGATCCTGCACGGGCAGGTATGGCGGCTTATTACATGGCTGTTGATCCCGCCGAGGAACCTTTCGGATCCCGGATCCATATTCTTGGGACTGATCACATTGTATTTTTATTATTCGATCGGTATGACGCTGGAACGTACCTGGGGAGCTTTTAATTTTAATCTGTATATTTTCTCGGGTATTATTTTTACCATATTGGGAGCATTTATACTGTTCTGCTATATCGAATTGACCGGAGACGGGCTTACCAGTCTTGCGGATGCCAGACTGGCGGAGATCAACGGCGAATTACCTGCGATCTACGGCGGAAGTTATGTTTATCTTTCGATATCGGCGTTGTTTTCGACGTATTACATCAATATGTCGATCTTTCTGGCGTTTGCGGCTACCTATCCGGATATGCAGGTGCTGCTCATGTTTTTTGTTCCGATCAAGGTCAAATTCCTCGGTGTGGTCTATCTGATCATTCTGATCGCGGAAGCAGCAGAAATGTGGCCCTACGGATTGTTTGTGATCGGCGCATCGCTTTTAAACTTTTTTATCTTTTTTATCGCAAACCGACACCGTACACTCGGCTCTCCCCAGACGCGGGCGCGCCAGAAGCAGTTCCGGCGGAGTATGCGTGAGGCAACGGTACGGCAGAATGTGATCGCAAAACACAAATGCGCGATCTGCGGCCGGACCAGTGATGAGTATCCGGATCTGGAATTCCGGTTCTGTTCCAAATGCGCCGGCAACTACGAATACTGTCAGGATCATCTGTATACGCACCGGCATGTCGAGAAGAACGGATGATAAATCATAACAGGGAGAGAAGTATAACATGTCACAACCTACAGAACAGGAATTTATACAGAAGATCAGTGAACTGAAAGAAACCGGGATCCTGCAGGGCGGGTATCTTGCCGAAGAGCAGATCGAAGAAGTCTTTCCGGCACTGACGCAGGAACAGAGAAGCCTGCTTTTAGATTATTTCAAAGAAAACAAGATCGGGATCGGGGAAGCGCTTCCGGATACCGAGATCTTAACGGAAGAACAGCAGTCCCATTTTCATATGTATCTGGAAGAACTTGAAGAGATGGAGACGGTAGATAACGATCTGCGCCGCGTGCTGATCATGAATGCTCTAAACGGGGATCAGACCGCGAAAGAACGGCTCACTAATTCATATCTGCGTACCGTCATCGATATCGCAAAGCTCTATACCGGACAGGGAGCGGATCTGCCGGATCTGGTCGGGGAAGGTAATGTAGCCCTGGCTATGGCGATCGCCGGACTGGACAGTATCGAAAAACCGGAAGACTGTGACGAGATGGTCAGCCGCAGCATCATGAATGCGATGGAAGAACTGATCGGCGCGGAAAACGACCAGCTCGAAGCGCTTCAGGAGATGGTGGAGATCATCGGTAAGGTATTAAATGTTGCAAAACCTTTATCGGATGAGCTGCGCCGTAAAGTCACCATACGTGAACTGACGCAGGAGAGTGAACTGACCGAAGACGAGATCAAAGATGCGATCCGTTTTTCGGGGGATCTTAGAGAATACATCGCGGAGGAATCATGAGCAGCCTTTATGAATACGGAGCGCCGGATCAGGATTTTAAATACATCCTGCAGGATCTCTCCAAGACTATGATCGGCGCGCGCTTTACCTACAGCGAACTGATGGAACAGGAACGCGTTCCTTTTAAATTCCAGACGATCATCGACCGCCTGATCCTGCCGGTCATGGATGAAGATATGGAGATCGGCGCGCATATCTTAAGCCTGACCAAGGCAGATAAGAATTACCGGATCTATGAGAATTTAAAGCTTAAGATACGCTACTATGCACCAAAGAAAAACGGCGGATTTGAATCAAAAACCGTGTCTCTGGCGGAACTGGTCAAAGAAGCCGAACACTGGGATGAACGCAGCGTGCTGCATGAAGTGATCCTGTCCAATCTGGCGCTGATGTCGTTCAAAATGTAATATAAAAGAAACTTAAATATATGAACCGGAGGAACTGTATGAATTTAGAAAATGTAAAGAGTTATCAGCTGATCGAGCATCATCATTCTGAGGATCTCAAATCCGAAGCGTATCTTTTGGAACACAAAAAGAGCGGCGCTCGTATCACGGTCCTGGAGAATGACGATGAGAATAAAGTATTTTATATCGGTTTTAGGACCCCGCCGAAGGATTCTACCGGCGTTGCACACATCCTGGAGCACAGCGTATTGTGCGGGTCCGAGAAGTATCCGCTGAAAGACCCGTTTGTAGAACTGGTAAAGGGATCTTTGAACACGTTCTTAAATGCTATGACCTATCCGGATAAAACCGTGTATCCGGTCGCGTCCTGCAATGACCAGGATTTTAAGAACCTGATGAGTGTGTATATGGACGCGGTGCTGCATCCGAATATCTACAAAGAGAAAAAGATCTTTCTGCAGGAAGGCTGGCATTACGAACTGGAAGATAAAGATGCGGATCTGAAGATCAACGGCGTTG
>JAFWRC010000230.1 GCA_017508825.1 Lachnospiraceae bacterium | reverse complement strand
TGTGATCATTGCCAGACCGTTTTGCAAATACCTTTGTCCTTTGGGGGCTATTTACGCTCCGCTCAATAAAGTATCACTGTATCGTATGCAATGTGATCATGCCAAATGCATCTCCTGCGGAAAATGCAGTGCGGTGTGTGAAATGTGCGTGGATCCGGTCAAAGATGCGAACAGTACGGAATGCATACGGTGTTTGAAGTGCGTTCATGAATGTCCGGTGAAAGCGCTGCATGCCGGGATCGGAACGCCGGAGAAAAAGAGTGCAGGCGCTTTCGGTGAGAGCCGGAAAGAAAAAAAGAGTGAATGAAATGGATAAGAAACAAAAGAGGTATATCAATTACCGGAAACAGTCTTCGGTAGACAATAAAATGATGAAGGATCTGAACAGTGCGGATCCGTTTGCCATATCGTGGATCCGTGAAGAATATGAACTGACGGAGCCGTATTTTGCAGATCATTCCCTGAAAAACTATAAGCAGATCGTGAAGGCGGCATTGCGTGATATCCTTCGGGAAAAAGGCTGGCGTGAAAAGGCAGTGGGATCGCTGGAGCAGACGAAGGAAAGGATGATCCGTTCGGTTGCGGAAAAGCTGGAGACGATCCAGGTACAGCTTTATGTCGGAAAGTCGCAGACGAGGAAACGGCTTACGACAGGGAATATTCCGACCTTTGAAGATCAGGTGGTGAACCGGAGATTCTTTGATGAGGACCGTGTATGCGCCTGGGCCGGGGAAAATTCATATATGAAGAGTTTTTGCAGGGATTTTACAAAACAGGACCCAAGGCTGGCAGTCATCAAAAGAGGTTTGAAATCCAGAGAATACCGTGGTGTGATCATTGAGTTTCTGCAGAATAAGCGTATCAATGTGAACGGATATCTGCAAAACGAGATCATAAAATACTTTGATCTGGAGTGCTGTTTTGAGCACCTGAAACGGAATAAGAAACTGCAGCTGGAGAAATATATCACCGACCGGGAAGAGAGCCGGCGCAGTGTCCGGAAGCATCTGCTGGAGCGTATCCCCGATTCGTATGTGGATCTGTATCCGGATGCGCGTCTGATGAAGCGAAAGTTTATCATCCATCACGGACCGACCAATTCCGGAAAAACACATGATTCTCTGGAACGTTTGAAATCGGCGGATCATGGTCTGTATGCCGGCCCGCTGCGTCTGCTTGCATATGAGATCTATGACCGATTGAACCGCAGTGGTGTGTATTGCAGTATGCGTACCGGGGAAGAACGCATTGATGTGCCGGGCTATACGGTGATGTCTTCCACGGTGGAGATGGTCAATCTTAGTGAAGAATATGATGTCGCCGTGATCGATGAAGCCCAGCTGGTCGCGGATCCTTTGCGTGGCGGAGCGTGGACGAGAGCAATCCTGGGTGTACGCGCAAAGGAGATCCATCTATGTTGTTCGCCGGATGCACTTACAGTATTATGCCGGATGATCACGGACTGCGGGGACACTTACGAACTGGTGGAGCATCAGAGAAATACACCGCTTTTGGTGGATGAGAGAGAATTTGAATTTCCGAAATCCGTGGAACCGCACGATGCGCTGATCGTCTTTTCGCGAAAGATGGTTTATGTCGTTGCAGAAGAACTGCGGGAATGTGGCTGGTCGGTGAGCATGATCTACGGTGACCTGCCTTACGATGTGCGTCATAAGGAAGCGGCCAAGTTCATCAAAGGAGAAAGCCAGGTGCTGGTATCCACGGATGCAATCGGACTGGGACTCAATCTGCCCATCAAGCGGGTGGTATTTTAAAGACCGTAAAATTTGACGGCTATTCCATGCGACCGCTTACGGCAGGGGAAGTAAAGCAGATCGGCGGGCGCGCCGGCCGTTTCGGCATATACAACGAAGGATATGTATGCGCAGAAGGCGATAACGATTTTATTGCAAATCGTATTTATGCGGACACGCCGGAGATCGAGTATGCGACCATTCAGTTCCCGGAGACAATCATCGACATCGATGCGCCGATGCTGGATATTCTGCTGCGCTGGAAGGATATCACGGTGAATGCCGGCTATCGCAAAGCGGATATCGAGCGCGAGATCAAGCTGTGTAAGATGCTGGAGCCGGTGGTTCCGAATAAGATGTTCATCTATACCGCGATCACCACACCCTTTGATGAGAAGGAAAAAACATTGCTGGACTTGTGGTTTGATATGGTGGTGGCAGAGTATCGGAATGAATCGCTGCTGGAAGAAGTCTTTGAGATCTACAGTGAGAAATTCAGCAAAAAACTGGATAAGCTGGAACTGACCTATCACATCTTTGACCTGCTGTACAATTTCAGTATCAAGTTTAACC
Organism: Lachnospiraceae bacterium; assembly: GCA_017508825.1. GTDB lineage: Bacteria > Bacillota > Clostridia > Lachnospirales > Lachnospiraceae > NK4A136. The sequence continues at coordinate 20,660 of JAFWRC010000230.1, read as the reverse complement.
ATCCGGATCTGTCCGAGCCGATCCTGCGCAAGAAGACACAGCTATCGGATGAGATCATCTACCGAATGTCTTTGTTTGAGAAGAATAAAAAACATTCGTCATCGACACGATAAAATATGCTGTTCGCACGATGATGCCTCTTTTTGCAGGGAATCCGTTGTATTCTTTGCAAAAAGAGAGGAACAGGTGTAGAGCATGGAACGGGATGAGCAAAAGAAGTCAGTGATACCGCTGGTTACCATCGTAATTGCGATCATACTTGCAATTATTCTTGTATTGATCGTGGCTACGCACTTTAACAGCCGTACGATGATGATCGATACCGGATATAAAGTATCCGATATCCGATGGGGAGAGGGATGGGCATACGATACTAACAACAATGAGCATCGAACGCCATTCCGTTACTTTTTCCATCCTGCAGATTACGGGCCGTCTTTTTGTAAATTTAATGTACATGTCGAAGATGCGGTAATCCCGGTATATTTCTCTGCATTTAAATGTGATTGGTGGGATTATGACATTTACCGTTTGAAGATTTCGAAAGGAGATTCCGATTCTGAAATTCTGGTACAGGTATATGGTGACGGTTATGAATACAAGAGTTATGAGGCCGCTACTTATAATATTTATGAAACAGACCGAATCGAGATTGCGTTTGGACCTTGATAGCGGTGTCAAATAATTAACCGGGTAGTTTGAGGATTTTTGAATAGCAGGATGTAGTGATAACTACATTCTGTTTTTTTGTCAGATCTTATTGACAACTAGCATGTGTTATTGTACTATTGCAGCAATACAATAACACAACGATAGAATATATTTTTATATCACGAAACGAAAGGAGTAGAAAAGATGCCCTGGAATCTGGATTCGGACAGACCGATCTTTCTGCAGATCGTGGAACGACTGGAATCCGATATCGTTTCCGGAAAATACGCACCCGGTGAGAAATTGCCGGCGGTAAGGGAACTGGCGGTGGAAGCAGCCGTGAATCCCAATACGATGCAGAAAGCATGCGCAGAACTGGAACGGATCGGACTGGTGTACAGTCAGCGGACGAGCGGAAGGTTTGTCACGGAGGATAAAAAACGGATCGATCAGACGAGAAAAGATCTGGCAAAGAAAACAGCGAAAGCGTTCCTGCAGAAGATGGAAGAACTGGGAATCAGCAGGGACGAAGCGTTGAAACTTTTATAAGGGGAGCAAAGTATGAGCGTTTTATTGGAATGTAAAAACCTAAGCCATAGATACGGCAAAAAGGTCGCTTTGGACGATGTTTCGTTTCAGATCGAAAGCGGAAAGATCATCGGGCTCTTCGGACCGAACGGCAGCGGTAAGACCACTTTGATCAAGCAGATCGTCGGACTGCTGCAGGATGAAAAGCAGGCAATCAAGATTGACGGAGAACCGGTAGGAGAAACTACCAAGGCAAAAGTTTCCTATTCGCCGGATCGGCTGGCTTTCAAAGGGGATCGAAAGGTGTCGGATCTGCTGGATTTCTATGAACTGATGTATGACGATTTTGACAGAGGACATGCAGAGGAAGCACTTGCCGGACTGGGGATCGATACAGGCGAATATATCGGGAAAATGTCCAAAGGAACCGGTGAAAAGACGCAGATCATATTGGTAATGTCCAGAAAAGCCAAGCTGTATGTTCTGGATGAGCCGTTTGCAGGGATCGATCCGGTTGCAAGAGAAACGGTGATCAGGATCATGCTGCAGAATATGCCGGAAGACGCATCGCTTCTTTTATCAACGCATCATATTCAGGAGACGGAGCAGATCCTGGACAAGGCGATCTTTATCAAAGAAGGAAAGATTGTTTTTCAAAAGAGTGTGGAGGAAATGAGAGAAGAAAGCGGCAGGTCGCTTAGCGAAGCGTATATGGAGGTGTTCCGATGAAGAAAAAACTGATGAAACAGGAGATACGGGAAACCAGGAAATGGATTATGTTGATCTATGCGTGTATTGTGATTATGTCTATCGTAACGATGATCACAGCACTGATCGCGATGAATACGAAATCTGTTACAGCGGAGGAGCTGATGGTGGTTTTTCTGCTCTGCGCGATGATGGGGATCGTAGTCGCAGGCGTTGTCATGGCAGGTCGGTTTTACAACCTGCTTTTTACGGAAGAAGGGATGATACGGCTTACGCTTCCGGTAAAAAACAGGGCGCATTTACAGACCAACGTGAAACTGGGAATCTTAAGTATTTATCTGGCAATTGTGATATATAGCGCGGTCATAGGGATTATGGACAATGGAAATGTTTTTCTGGTGGGCGAATTATATCAGGGTTTGAAAGGCTATTACGAGATGTACCTTACTGACGGTGTCGCCCTGAAAGCATTACTCACAACAATCTGTGCTGTCCTTGCAGGTGCAGTTGTGATCGCAAATTATTATATTACCTTTATCTTTACATTAACGGTATCACGTCGTATTGTCTCCAAATATGGGATCATGCAGAAAAAAGGTTTGATCTTTATTGTCGGTATCGTGATGTTTAACATTCAGATGCAGCTGATGTGGGGGATTACGAAGTTCATCGAAGTGATCGAAGCAGATCTGTCCTGGTATCCGTTACGAAGCTATCGCCCCGTAGGACGACTTTCTTTCATAGATTTTCTGCGATATGATTCGGAGGGGATCTGGATCAAGGATGTCGTATTTGGACTGATCTTTCTGGCGGTCTACGGGATCACTGCACTTGTGATGTACCGGATCTGCAGAAACATTATGGATCGAAAACTGGAAGTATGACAGAAGAGGACGGTCTCTGTTGTATAGGGGGAAAGAAGAATGAGTTATCTGGAAGTAAAGCAGCTGACTAAGATATATGGTGTGAATGAAACTCGCGTGATCGCATTGGATCACGTGAGCTTTTCCGTGGAAAAGGGCGAGTTTGTGGCAATCGTGGGTACCAGCGGTTCCGGCAAATCCACATTGCTGTCATTGCTGGGCGGCGTGGATACACCGACCTCCGGCAATGTGTTTCTGGAGGGGGGAGATGTACTGGCACTGAAAGGAGCGAAGCGGGCAGAGTTTCGCCGACGCAAGATCGGTTTTATCTTTCAGGAGTACAACCTGATCCCAGTACTCAATGTGGAGGAGAATATCGAGATCCCGGTACGACTGGACGGCATCCGGTTAAAACCGGAGCAGATGACGAAACTGTTGATCATGCTGAATATGGAAGAGCGCCGGTATCATCTGCCGGAAGAACTCTCCGGCGGACAGAAACAGCGTGTGGCCATCGGTCGTGCCTACGCACACAAGCCGGCATTGATCCTGGCAGATGAGCCGACCGGAAATCTGGACCATGCCACCAGCGTAGAGATCATGGATCTTTTGCGTTCCTCTGCCCGGAAGTTCGGACAGACACTGATCGTGGTTACGCATGATGAGAACATCGCCGCAACGGCAGACCGTATCATAACGATCTCCGATGGCAAGATCGTTTCGGATCAGGTATTATGGGAAAGAGAAAACGATACAGAGGAAAATTCTGATCAAAATACCGTTCAAAAGGATCCGGAGGAATAAGAGATGTACTGGCTGCATTTATCCAAACAGTATATGCAGAAAAATAAAGCCCGGACGCTGTATTCCATCTGCGGTATCGTTCTGACCTTCATTCTGTGTTTTTCCATTATGACGGCATGGTATTCGGCGTGGGACTACACCTATCTGACGGCGTATGAACAGATGCCGTACGAGTTATATTTCTATGATCAGATCGAAGGCGGGGTATCCGAAGAATTCATCCGACAGACGCAGCGATTGGAGAATTATCCGAATACCGACAAACTGACGGTTCGAAACTATTACGGTAATGTGGTCTTTACCTCACAGATGAAACGGGGCGAGCAGTATCAAATGACGCTGAAACTAAAGGATACATCGGATCTGTATGGGACGGCGGCATCTATCGAGGAACAGACCGGAATTAAGTTTGCGGTGCGTGGGGATGTGGCGCAGTATCTGCATCAGGGAGAAAGTGCACAGGATTCTCTTATGGACTTTCTGATCATGCTGATCGCCTCCATTTTCGGATTGTTTTCCGCGGCGATCCTGCGTAATACGATGTTGATCTCCGTGAGCGAGCGGGTGCGCGATTACGGTCTGCTGCGCTGCGTGGGCATGTCCAAAAGACAGCTGCGGTTTTTGCTCTTTACGGAAGGGGCAGTATTGTGTCTGATCGCATCGGTATTCGGCATCGGGCTGGGATATCTGGGATTGCAGTGCTTAACGCCGTGGCTGCGCAAGACGCTGCAGCTGGAGCGGATCTTTCGTTTTCGGTTCTATTGGAAAGCGGCCGGCTATACGACGCTTTTGTGCATCGGCGTGACGCTGTTTTCCCTGGTCGAACCGTCCAGGCAGGCGGGACTGGTATCTCCGAGAGCCGCATTGCAGGGCGATATGGGCGGCAATCTCGGACTGCCGAAAAAATGGAAAAAGAAAAAGGGCGGTAAATTATGGGAAAAGCTCTTTGGCGTTTCCGGTATGTATGCGTATCGGAATATGAAGCGCAGCAAAGGACGCGGGGGTTCTGTCTTTTTTGCAATGTTTTTCAGTATTACATTTTTGATGACCATGCTTAGTTTTTCCGATTCGCTGGAAGCGACTATGCGGGACGGAATCGGGGAGATCAAGGCGGAGTACCGGGAGAGTATCAACTGCAGGGGAAGCGAGATCATGTATACGGCAGGGGATACCGAATATGCGGCGGTGGAAGAACTGGAAGCAAAAGAGGATGTGGAGGATGCCACGATCTGGATGGAATGCTTTGACAACACGAACAATCCGTTTTCCTTTTTCGGTCATGATCCCTATCTCAAAACGCTGGCAGATTATGAACGGGTACGAACGATCCAGCATCTGTCCTACGAAAAGGCACTTTTGGAAAGATTGAGTCCCTATCTTTTGGAAGGAAGTATCGATTACGACCGGATGGTTGCGGAGAACGGGATCCTCATTTGGGATAATGATGTGGTGAGTCAGAGGCGTGGGAACACCGGAAATGGGAGTCCGGTGCGGCTGACCAATTATCAGGTGGGAGATACGATCACCGTATTGAGTGTGGAAGGGCGCACGCGGGCTAAGGATGTCTATCTGGCTGCAGCCCGGGAAGTGGCCGAGCGTAACGGTTTAAACTATATCCATGACGAGAAGGGACGACCGGTAAAAGTGCCGTGGGATGCGGATCCGCAGGCGGAGTGTATCACGACGATGACCAGAGGTGCCGGAGACGATCAGAAAGCTGAATTTGACCGCTTGCAGGAAGAGATGTTTAACGCGATGGAAAAACAAGGCTATGATTGCAGGGCCTACTTTGAGGAAGCGCCGATATCGATGATCAAGCTGCTGGAGGCTGCGCAAAACATCGAGTATGAGAAGGGCTCGGTGACGGTGTATAAGATCTTCGGTATCCTGTCGGAAGATCCGCTGGTCGGCGGACATGCGGCCGGCTTCTATCCGAACTGCATCGAGGTGGTATGGCCGACGGCTACGGCAGAGAGACTCGTAGAAGAAGTCAATGCAGAAAGTGCCGCGTATGAAAAAGAACAGGGTTACACAGAAGCGCCGGTGATGCAATATTATTTTTATGCGATGACATGGAGAACCATGATTGGTGTCAAACGCGTTTTTGAGGATGATTTTCCGGATGATGAATTGCGGCGCTATGCGGAAGCGAGAAAGTGGGAATATGAGGATCTGATCGGTTCGAAATACGGTGAGGATTATAAGGATGATCTGCGCATCCTGCGAGTGATGCGGGTCAGTGTATGGCTGCTCAGCAGTTTTATCATCCTTGTTTGTATGATCCAGATCATCAATACCCTGCAGGCCAATATGCGTCTGCGCCGGAAGGAACTGTGGCTCTATGATGTGGTCGGGATGGAACCGAAACAGAAGTTTCAGATGCTCCTGATCGAGCACGGTCTATCGGCGATCTTTGCAATGCTTGGTGGCATGGCGGTCAGCTTTGCCTTCAGCTACTGGATGCTGGAAATGATGCTGGATGTCAACGATACGCAGATCTTTATCTGGCCGGTGGGAAAGGCACTGCTCATCGGCAGTATGATCACGGCACTGATCCTGGGCGTCAATCTGCTGGAGATCCGTCGGGCGGATCAGCAGAACGAAAGAGTACACAGTTAATTATTTTAAGAGTTTCTTAAAGATTTGAAATGGAAGAACATGCTATGATCTATTTGAACGATGGAGAGGAGATCATGGCATGTTTTTTAAAATGTTGATCAATGACCTGAAAGCACACAAGGGTCTGAATATCATTCTTTTTTTCTGCATCATCAGTGCATCGATCATTTCGGTCATCGCATCCAATCTGATGTATATGGAGATCACCGGGCGGCAGAATACGGACCGTGTCTGCAACGTGGCAAATATGGCGGCCGGTATCAATATCGGTGCGGGACAGCCTGAAAAAAAGGAGCAGATCCTTAAGGATTGGATGGCGAACTGCGGTCTGGTGAAGGACGGAGAACTGAAGCCGTATGTGCGTCTGTTTAACTGTGATTTTTATGCAAACGGGATGCGGGCGTCGGACAGCGGTTTCCCTTCGCACAAACAGTTTCAGCTGACAACGGCTGCGAAGAGGATCGGTCTTTTGTATAACGAGAAGGACCGGCCGTTTGCGGTGGATACGGGCTGTATGGCGATCAGTCTGGATCTTTCCGATACAACGGGCATCGGAGTCGGGGATGAGATACAGATCACAACCCAGCTGGGAACGATCTACGCATTCCGGGTATCCGATATCTACAAAACCGCATGGAATATGAGCAGTGAGGAACTGATCATTTCAGATGCGGATTTTGAAAAACTTAAGCATGACGAGCCATTCCGGCGCTGGAAGATGCTGCTGCAGACGGATCGTACGGTACTTACCAAAAACATTGATGACTCCATACGGGAACTGGACGGTGTGGTCAGCTGGTTCGTTTATGAAAACAGTCCGAAGAAGGACAGTACCTATATGATCCTGACCACGGTATCGTATTTCCTGATGGGGCTCAGTGTAGCAATCATCCTGATCATGCTGATCACGATCCGTTATATGATGCTGGCGGCGATCCGGCGGGAAGAAAAAGAGATCGGTATGATGCGTGCAATCGGTGTGGATTCGCTGCGTTACCGCTGGATGTTCTGTGCAACTTATATCTGCTTTGCGATCATCGGAGGCCTCGCCGGTGTTACCGGTGGAGCGGCGCTTGCAAAGTATGTACTTCGGCGTTTTTGTAAAAATGATGTATTAACGGATCCTTTGATGGTGGAAAAGATCGCTTTTGCGGTATCCCTTATGCTGATCCTGCTGATCATCGTATTTGCGGCAATCGTGATGCGGCGGATCCGGAAGATCTCCGTCATCGAAGTGATCCACGGGAGCAATATCGGGGAACGTTTTGAAAAACTCAACCGTCTGGATCTGTATCGTACCGCGAAAGGAAAGGTTCCCAACTTCCTGGCGGTTTCGGATCTGGTGAACGGATTTGCGAAGTACGCTTTTCTGATCGTGAGTTATATGCTGGCAGCATTTATCCTGTTGACGGTGTTTAATCTGAACCATACCGTGCTCAGTAAAGAATATCAGAGAAACCAGCTGCAGCTGGAGCTGGATCTGGTGGTCACATTCGGAGGAGACCTGTGGGATCACTATTACCAAAAAGGCGGCAGCGTTGAGGGGGCTTACAAGGCATTTGCGGAAGATGCGAACAAAGAAGGGATCCCTTTGAGGATCCGGTATTTCAACGGAACGGGCGCAACGGTGGTAGGCGGTAACGGGGACGGACTGGAAGCGACCTTCTGGTTTGGCGATACCGAGAATAAAGACATTCCGATCCGAAAAGGAGGGAAACTCCCGATCCGGGATAATGAGATCCTGGTGAGTGCGGCGACAGCTCAAAGAGAAGGTTTTAAGATCGGGGACGAGATCACACTGGAGCTGGAGGAATACGACGATGACCGGATCGGATCGCATACGGTGCAGAGAAACTTTATCATCTGCGGTCTGGCGGATCTGTATGAAAACGGTGAGTTCACGGTGATCGCCGGAAGAGAATATACGGGGGCAGTCAAGTCGTATACGCATATTACCAACTATCATCTGGAAGCTCCGGAGTCGGAACATGCTGCTTATATACAGAAACTGAAAGACCGCTTTGGAGCCGAGAATTTCAGGACAACGGAGGAGTATTTAAAGAAGAGCTACAGTTATATCACGATGATCCTGGATGCGTTAAAGGTGGTATTCACTATAATCTCGGCATTCATATTGCTGCTCAATACGACATTGTATACAACGGTGGATATGGCGGCGGAGACACCGGATATCGCACTGCTGAAGTGCAGCGGCTTTACTGACAGAGACATACGAAAATGGCATATGCTGCGAATGACATTGATCCTGATTCTGGCAATCCTGCTGGCCTATGTGGCGGAGTATACAGCCGGAAACTTCATCGTGGCGAAAATCTTCGGCATATTCGATGCGACCGGTGTACGCTTATACTCGGATCCCGTGGAATGCCTGGTGATCATTCCGGTGATCATCTTCGGGATCGGACTGAGTGCGATGCGCATCTGTATGCTGCGGGTAAAGTCGATCAATATCCAGAATATAAGGGAGGACTGATATGGAAACGATCATTGATGTAAAAGGACTGTGCAAGACGTATATCGTCAACAAGATCAGCAACAATGTATTGCGGAATGTGGATTTTTCTCTGCACGAAGGTGAATTCGTATCGATCATGGGACCGTCGGGAAGCGGCAAATCCACGATGCTCTATACGATCAGCGGAATGGACCGTCCGACGGCAGGAGATGTCACATTCCTCGGGAAAAACTATAACGAGATCAATGACAAAGAAATGGCGAAACTCCGGCTGCTCAGTATGGGGTTCATCTTTCAGCAGATGTATATGATGCGGAAACTCTGTATCCTGGATAATATCCTGCTTCCTGCATACCACGCAGGGATCGAGGACCGGAAGAAGGTGCGGGAAGAAGCCGAGATGCTGATGCGTCGTCTGGGGATCATGGAAACGGCAGACAACGGCATCACGGAAGTATCCGGCGGACAGCTGCAGAGAGCATGTCTTTGCAGAGCACTCATCAATCATCCGAAAGTACTGTTTGCCGACGAACCGACCGGTGCGTTAAATTCCAAGGCGGCCGATGAAGTGATTGGGGAACTGGTACGTGTCAACCGCGACGGCACGGCGATCCTGATGGTCACGCACAGTGCCAGGGTAGCGGCCGGCAGTGAGCGAGTACTGTATTTTGTGGACGGGCATATCGAAGGGGAACTGCAGCTCGGCAAACTGCAGGACGAGGCAGATCTCACCCAGAGAGAACGGCAGCTGAACAAGTGGCTGATGACGATGTAAAAAGGAACGAATTATATGAAAAAGAAACTGTTACTTGGTATCTTTACAACGATATTTCTTACGGCCTGCGGACAGCAGACACCGGCTTACGTAGCGCCGGAGGTTTCGGGTGTGAGTACGCTCGAACCGATCGGAACGGTATACAGCGAGCACAGCTATGCCGGAGAGGAAGCACAGCCGGAGGCAGCGCTGGAGACCTTTGTTTCGGAGGACGGACGCTGTATGATCGAGAAAAAGCCGTCCTATTATGAAGTGTATCTGGACTATACGGACGGCGATTACTACGCTGCGGGAAAAGCATACGCCGAAACAATGCTGGATATGGAGCTGGATATCAGCGGTGTGATCGAACCGTATCTGTTCGAAAACATCGACCATGCCTTTCCGAATCTGGATGGTAATTACAAGCCGGTGGAAGACCGGATCTATGAACTGATGAAGAATGTTCCCGCGGATTATAAGAAGGAGTTTGACGGATTTGCAAAGACGATCAGCGGCGGGATAAACGGCATTGCGAAAGACGGTATCCTGTCCTATGAAGAAGCATTGCTGATCCAGATGGTACCGGACTGCCTGCGGGAAAACAACTGCAACGCTCTGACGGTCTGGGGCGAAAAGAGTGCGGACGGCGGACGCATGTTTTCCAGAACCATGGAATGGAGTCTGGGAAGCGAGAAGCAGATGTGTACGGTGCATGCCGTGACACATTTTAAGATGGGCGAAGGAAAGAACAGCTATACGACCTTCGGCACGCTGGCAATGCTGGATATCCTGGCCGGTATGAATGAGAAAGGTGTATTCGGCGCGATCCTGGATTCGGGTTCCTATTTTGATTATGTCTGTGAAGGAAAGAAGTGCTATACGCTGGAACTGCGTTATGCGCTGGAACATATGGACAGTGCGCGTGAAATCGGAGAATATATGGTTTCGGAGAGCAAAAACTTTACCTTCTCCCATAATGTATTGCTGACGGATCCGAAAGAAAGCCTTGTTGCGGAGGACTGTGCGAACCTGCAGGGGGATGTGCCGAAACAGTCCATCCTGCGCGATCAGTATACGCCGCTGCGGGGAGGTGTTTCCTGGGATAGCCCGGACAGCATGGGTGTGGTCAATGCTTTTGTGACGGAGGGCAGTGACGATGAACTCAGTGTTTCTGCCAGCAACTGGGTACGCTTCAACAAGCTGAATACCTGGGTGAGTGAGTATGACAAGATGAGTTTCTCGGATCTGAAGGATCTCGTCACCAGAGAGCGGCCGGAGTATGAGAGCGGCATCCAGAAGATCTACTCGGATATTGTATTTCATATCATCGTGTATGATTATGCGACAGATGAGCTGGAAGTCACCTTTACCGGGATGGACGGGATCGTGGATCATCCGAAGTTTGTAAGGATCGAGCACCGGTTTTGAAACCATACACGATTGAAAACACCTTCCGTTAATGTTATACTGAATCTATGAGCGATATCCTGATTATAGACGATGATGACGAACTGCGTGGTCTTCTGGCGGACTTTACGGAAGCGGAAGGCTATAGTGTCCGTACGGCCGCAAGCGCCGAAGAAGGGATCGCGATTCTGGAGCGGGAGCCGGTCGGCATCCTGCTGCTGGATCTGATGCTGCCGGGGATCGACGGTTTTGCGGCATGCAGTGCGGTCCGGGAGCGCAGGAATATCCCGATCATCATGCTCAGCGCCCGCAGCGATGAAGAGAGCAAGCTCACCGGCTATCGGCTGGGGGTGGATGACTATATGGATAAGCCGGTCTCGGTCCCGATCCTTTTGGCAAAGATCAAAGCATTATTGAATCGGAGCGGAAGAACGGCAGAACCCAGTCGTATCTTAAGCTGCGGCAGTATTACCATGGATACGGAGAAGCGTCTCGTATGCAAAAACGGACAGCCCTGCGAGATCCGCGGTAAGATGTATGACCTGCTTTTGTATATGATGGAGAATCCGGGCAGACTTCTGCATAAAGATGAACTGTATGATGCGGTCTGGAAGGATGCGTTTGTGGAACAGTCCACGCTGAACGTACATATCCGCTGGCTCAGGGAGCGCTTAGAGGATGAGCCGGAATCTCCGAAACTGATCAAAACGGTATGGCGCAAAGGCTATATCTTCGGTGAAGATCATTGAGAAATATCGCAAAGTATCTGATCGGTATCACACTTCTTTTCCTTGCCCTGGCAGGGTGTTCTTTTCTTTTGATCGAGAAACACTACGATAACGAAAACGGAATGCGAAATGTTGTGATGAACCGCATCGTAAAAGATGCGGAGGATGTTCTGCACGCAGGAGGCTGCTTTACGGCAGATCTGAATGCGTATCGCGGCGAGTTTCCGAAGAACGCGGTGCCAAAACAGGCAGATCTGATCCGGACGGACGGATCGTTTAAGGAAAACACCATGGTCCGGGATACCTACAGTAATGAGTTTTTTTATTCTGTCCCGGACGGTGACGGCGGCATCGTGTTTCTGCGTTTCCGTTATGCATCGGATGATCGCCGGTTTACCGAAGGGATCGTATGGGCGGTATTGTTCCTTTCGTATCTTTCGATCCTCGCGGTCTTGATCGCGGGCTACCGTCTGATGGTCGCACCGTTTGAGAAACTCTCGGATTATCCGGAAAAACTTGCCAAGGGCCGGCTGGAGGAAGGGATACCCCAGTCGAAGTCCCGGCTGTTTGTGAAATATATCTGGGGCATGAATATGCTCAAGGATGAAATGGGACATAAGGAACGGACGCTCCGTGCCATGGAAAAAGAAAAACAGACGCTGGTCGTTTCCATTGCGCACGGGATCAAGACGCCCTTATCCAATATCAAGCTTTATGCGGAAGCCATCGAGCGGGGCATCTACCACAAGGATAAGACACCGGATCCGAAGGATGCTGAAACGGCGGAAAAGATCGGCAAAAACGTGGAAAAGGTGGAGGTGCTGTTAAAGGAGATCATCGACAGCAGTTCCGGTGCGGAGACGGATTACCGGCCGGTGATCGATTCGTTTTACCTTGAGGAGGTGGCAAAGAGCATTCAAAAGGAATACAGCGGGCGGATGGAACTGCTGCATATCCCCTTTGAAGTGCGGTGTGATAACAATCCGCTGCTCTGCAGCGATCAGGACGGCATCGTGCGCGTGATCTCACAGCTTCTGGATAATGCGGTAAAATACGGTTCCGGACAGAGCATCGTCCTTAAGATGGGGCGGCAGGATGAGGATGTGATCATCAGCGTAAAGAACAAAGGACATGTACTCTCGGAAGAAGAATGCGCCTATGTGTTTAAGAGTTTCTGGCGCGGTTCCAATGCAAAGAATAAAGAAGGACAGGGCATCGGCCTGTATGTTGCCAAAAAGATCGCGGAGCGGCTTGGCGGAGACCTTTTTATGAAAAGCTGGCCGGAGGAAGAGATGATGGAAGTAACGATGCTCCTGCCGATGGAAGCGGTTGATGTCAAGATTTGATAGGAGAGAAATCAAATATTAAAGAGATATATACCTTTAAGCTGTGTTATTTTTGGATAAAGAGGAGGTATTTCTTATGGAAAAACAGTTAAAGGTACTTATGCTCAACGGCAGTCCGAGGGAACAGGGAAACATTGCTTTGGCGTTTCGCGAGATGGAACAGGTTTTTTCGGAGAACAATGTTTCTTTTGAGAATATTCTGCTGGGGCGTATGGATATCCGGGGGTGTATCGCGTGTGAGACCTGTCGGAAGAAGGGGAAATGCGTATTTGATGATATCGTAAATGAACTGGCAGTGAAATTTGAAGAAGCCGATGGACTGGTGATCGGCTCTCCGGTCTACTACGGTTCTGCAAACGGAACACTTATGTCGGCGCTGCAGAGACTGTTTTACAGCACTTCGTTTGACAAGAGTCTGAAGGTCGGGGCAAGTGTGGTATCGGCCAGAAGATCGGGCTGTACGGCGACGTTTGATGAGCTGAACAAGTTCTTTACGCTCTGCAATATGCCGGTTGCTGCGAGCCAGTATTGGAACAATATCTACGGCTGGGAGCCGGGGGAAGGCAGCGTGGATGCCGAGGGTCGGCAGGTAATGCGTGTACTGGCAAGGAATATGGTATTTTTGATGAAGAGTATTGCTCTCGGAAAAGAGCAGATCGGTCTTCCGGAAACGGAGGAGCGTGTGTGGACGAACTTTACAAGATAAGGGCCAAAAAAACGGCGGGGATCGTGTCCCCGCCGGATCAGTATTTATAAACGGTGGTATTCGGGCAGACGGTTTTCAAATACGCAGTAGTATTCGAAACCGATGGCCTTGAGCAGATCGGATACTTCGGTAAAGTTTGCTGCGATCTGTGCGGTGTCGTGGGCATCCGACCCGATGGTCAGGATATCGCCGCCCAGTTCCTTATAGCGCGCGAGGATCTCGCGGCAGGGATGCGGGCCGCCCATTCCGTATTTGTATCCGCTGGTATTGGCTTCGATGCCTTTGCCGTTTTCAATCAGGTGCTTTAAGATCTTATCAATATCATCGCGGTATTCTTCATAGCGGAAGTTTTCGTTCTTTGTGGGACCATAACGCAGAACGTAATCCAAATGGCCGTATACATCAAAGTTCTGAAAACCGCGGATGCATTCATAGATGTACTTAAAATATTCATGATATGCTTCCTCTTCGGGACGGCCGTCAAAGAAGGTCTCCTTTAAGTAAGGGTCTTTGCCGTTACAAAGATGGGAAGAAGCGATGATAAAATCAAAATCATAGTTCTTGGCGTAGAGTACGTTTTTGCGGCTGCAGGTGGTCTGCATTCCCAGCTCGACGCCGAAGAGCAGTTTGATCTGACCGTCATATTTTTCGCGGTATTTTAAGAGGTCATAAAGATAGGCATCCGTATTGACTTCCCAGTAGCCCGGTTCTTCATCGGCAGCGTAGATAAAATCAAAGTCCATATGCTCGGTAAAACACATCTCTTTCAGACCCAGAGAGATACCCCTTTGGATCATATCTTCCATCGGTGTTTTGCTGTCTCCGGAGAAAGAGGAATGCAGGTGACAATCAGCGTTTAAAGCCATAATTCACGTTTCCTTTCGAAATATTAGTTTGTTCTAACAGTTTAGAGAAAAACAGAAGAAGTGTCAAGCGCAGAAACACATAATAAGAGATCAAAAAGGAGGATCTGTTGTATGGAAAAAAGAGTATTCGGAAAAACAGGCAAAAGCGTAACGGAGATCGGGTTGGGAACCTGGCAGCTGGGAACGAGATGGGGGGATCCGTTTGACCATGATGAGGCAATGCGTATCCTTGCAGCGGCAGATGAATGCGGGATCACATTTATCGATACAGCAGATGTATATAATGGCGGAGAAAGCGAAAAAGCGATCGGGGAATACATCTCTGCGCATCCGGATAAATTCTTTATCACGACCAAGTGCGGACGCAGGCTGAATCCGCATACGGACGCGATGTACACGCCGGAGGCGATTCGCGGTTTTATTGAGGACAGCCTGGGACGTCTTCGGATGGAATGCCTGGATCTGATCCTGCTGCATTGCCCGCCGACATCCGTATTTGCAAAGGACGAGATATTTGCTGAGCTGGAACGTCAGAAGAAAGCCGGCAAGATCGCAAATTACGGTGTGAGTATTGAAAAAGTAAGCGAAGGACTGCAGGCGATGGAGTATGACATCGCGGCTATGGAAGTGATCTTTAATATGTTCCGCTTAAAGCCGCTGGATGAACTGTTCCCGAAGGCGAAGGCAAACAACGTCGGCATCATTGCGCGTGTTCCGCTGGCCAGCGGTCTTCTGACCGGCAAATTTACGAAAGACACGGTATTCGGTGCACAGGATCATCGTACATTTAACCGTGACGGTGCCGCATTTGACAAGGGTGAGACCTTCTCAGGTGTGCCCTATGATCTGGGCCTGGAATGTGCTGCTAAGATCAAGGAAGCATTGGGAACGGACAATCTTGCACACACTGCGATCCGATGGGTGCTTATGCATCCGGAAGTCAGCGTTGTGATCCCGGGCGCCAGCAAGACCGCCCAGGTACTTGAAAACGTCAAAGCAGCCGAACTGCCGCCGCTGACCGATGCACAGATGGCTGCTGTCCGCAGGATCTACGATGAAAATCTGCGGGACATCATTCACCCGCAGTGGTAAAATCAGGATTATAGAGCGATTAAGACTTGCCCTCCCCTCAGGGGGAAGGCAAGTGATTATCGTGATATCAACAGCTCGATAAAAACGAAAACGGAAAGAGAGAAAAATATGAGAACATTATACCTGGAGTGCGGCATGGGCGCAGCCGGCGATATGCTGACAGCAGCATTGCTGGAACTGCTGCCGGAGCCGGAAGCGTTTGTGAAGACGTTCGCGGGGCTTGGTATCCCCGGCGTGGAAATGAAGATTGAAAAGACGCAGAAATGCGGTATTACAGGGACACATGTACATATCTATGTGAACGGTGAGGAAGAAGCGTTGGAAGATGTGCATGAGCACGGACACGATCCTCTTGACGATGAACATCACCACGATCATGAGCACCATCATGACGACGACCATCATCACCATGACGATGACCATCATCACGATCACGACCATCACCATGATGATGACCACCATCACGATCACGACCATCACCACCACGATGATGACCACCATCACGATCACGACCATCACCACCACGACGATGACCATCATCACCACGACGATGACCATCATCACCATCACCATTCACATCACTCCCTGCACGATGTTGAGACGATCGTGAACGGGCTGAAGATCGATGCAGACGTGAAAGAAGATGTTCTGGCGGTTTACAGGCTGATCGCGGAGGCGGAAAGTAAAGCACATGGCAAAGAAGTAACGGAGATCCATTTCCACGAAGTGGGAACGATGGATGCCATCGCGGACGTGACGGCTGTGTGTATGCTGATGAAGGAGATTTCACCGGAATGCGTTATTGCGTCACCTGTAGCGACCGGTTTCGGGGCGGTACGCTGTGCACACGGTATCATGCCGGTACCGGCGCCTGCGACGGCGCATCTGCTGCAGGGGATCCCTGCGTATGCCGGAAGGATCGAAGCAGAATTGTGTACTCCCACCGGAGCGGCATTGCTGAAGCATTTTGTAAACCGCTTTGAACAGATGCCGGTGATGGCAACGGAACGGATCGGCTACGGAATGGGAAAGAAAGATTTTGACAGAGCCAACTGTGTCCGGGCATTTCTCGGGGAGACCGGAGACGACCGGGATACGGTCTATGAACTGTCCTGCAATGTGGACGATATGACCGGAGAGGAGATGGGCTTTGCAACAGAACACTTGCTCGAAGCCGGCGCCAGGGAAGTATTTACGACACCGGTCTTTATGAAGAAGAACCGCCCCGGCATACTGCTGCGTGTACTGGTATCCCCGGAAGACCGGGAACGGATGGCGCGGGAGATCTTTAAACATACGACAACAATAGGGATCCGCGAAGTAAAGATGGAACGTTATGTACTGGAAAGAAGTGTGAGGGAGCAGGAGACTGCTATCGGAACGATACGAAAGAAAGAAGTATCCGGATATGGCGTACAGCGCAGCAAATGGGAATATGAAGATATCGCACGAGCGGCTTCCGGACAGGGCATATCGATCCGGGAGATCGTCAGGAAGCTGGACAACGCGGAAAGCTGAAATATTCTGTACCTGAAAAAAAGAGCTTGTCTGAAAAGACAGGCTTTTTTTGCGTTCTGCTTGCAGAACCTTTGTACTCTAGAACGGAATGCCTATTCATATAAGAAAAATCTGCTAATATTTGTTGATTATGCACAACTAACCAGTTGACTTACTATTATTGTTTGGTATAATGTAATAAATGGCCGTGTGGCGGAAACATGTATAAGGGGGTGTATTTATGGCAGCAGGAAAAGAGAGAAAAAGACCCGCTTTTTTTGCAAAGATGAGTACCAGGATCACATTGCTGATCAGCGCGATCGTATTTGTGACCGTACTTGTTCAATTCTTGGCGGCTTCCAACAGGGCTTCAAACGCTATGGAAGAAACGTATCTGAATTACGCGCAGAATCTGGCGGAAGAAGCGGCGATCGGTGTGGATTTTGCCACACAGTTCGGCGAGGAAGCCTACGGCGGATATGCGCAGAACCTGGCGCAGGAGGCAGCGATCTCCATCGATTTTTCCAAACAGTTCGGTGAAGGTGTATATCAGGCCTATGCGCTGAATATGGCGATCGAAGTGGCAAAGTGCATTGATACCGCGCAGAGCGGCAGTGATCTCCCGTTGACCACGACACAGCTGGACCGCATCCTGCAGGACGTCAATATCAGGGATGTGGAAGGTTCCTATGCGTATATGGTATCGCCGGACGGCACGATGCTCTGGCATCCGAATGCGGAAAAGATCGGTAACCCGGTAGAAAATGCGGCAGTAAAAGGAATCGTAGCAGATCTGCAGGCGGGCAAGACGGTGGAAGACGGTGCGATCCTGTACGAATACAAGGATGCCCTGAAACTTGCCGGCTATGCATTCACAAAGGACGGGAACATCCTGATCGTAACGGCGGATTACGACAAGTTTATGAAGATCGATTATGATACCCTGCTCGGAAATATCACGATCGAGGGTGTAGAAGGTTCTTACGCGTATATGGTATCGCCGGACGGCACGATGCTGTGGCATACCAATCCGGAAAAGATCGGCCAGCCGGTGGAAAATGCCGCAGTAAAAGGCATTGTAGCGGATCTGCAGGCGGGCAAGACGGTGGAAGACGGCTACTGCATTTACGAGTATAAGGGGGCTCTGAAACTTGCCGGCTAATCCTTTACGGAATCCGGTGACATTGTGCTGGTAACGGCAGATTACGATAAGCTGATCCGCATTGATTATGATAGGCTGATCGGCGAGATCGAGATCTCCGGCGTGGCAGGCTCTTATGCATATATGGTATCGCGGACGGCACGATGCTGTATCACACCAATCCGGAAAAGATCGGTCAACCGGTGGAAAATGCTGCAGTAAAAGGTATTGTAGCAGACCTGCAGGCAGGCAAGACTGTGCCGAACGGTTCCTGTGCATACGAATACAAAGGCGCATATAAGATCGCCGGTTATGCCTTTACAAACAGCGGAAATATCGTGATCGTAACGGCGGATAAGGAAGTTATGATGGCGGGCGTCAATTCGATGAAGAAAGCCCTGATCCTGTACGGTATCCTCTGCGTCGTGGTATCCGTGGCACTGGTTGCCTTCTTTACAAGCTTTATGCTGAAGGCACTGGAGAGACTCGTTCCGGTGATCAACCGGACGGCAGAGTTCGACTTTACGGAAGACGAGACTTCCGAGGCGTTCAACAAGAGAAAGGACGAGATCGGATTTATCTCGAATGCATTGACCAAGACCAGAAGCAATATGCGTGAAATGGTGGAGAGTATTGCTGCGACCAGCGTGAACATTGACAGTAATGTAGATGATCTGCGTGGCACGATCGAAAGAGTCGGAGCAGTCTGTGATGACAATTCGGCGACGACAGAGGAGCTGGCAGCGGCAATGCAGGAAACGGCAGCTACTACCACCGTGATCGACCGGAATGTGGAAAATATCCAGGAAAGCGCGCATGGGATCGATTCGATGGCAGCAGAGGGAACAAAACTTTCCGGCGAAGTATCCAAACGCGCTGCAGAGCTGGCAGCGACGACAGACAAAGCCAGCAAGGATACCATCGAGATGTATGAGACGGTGAAGGTGAAATCCGAGGAAGCGATTCAGGCATCCAAGGCGGTGAACAAGATCAACGAACTGACGGATGCGATCATGTCGATCTCTTCCCAGACCGGTCTGCTGGCGCTGAATGCATCGATCGAAGCAGCGAGAGCCGGTGAAGCAGGCCGCGGGTTTGCCGTAGTCGCTTCCGAGATCAGCAATCTGGCAACCCAGACTTCGGAAACCGTTAAGAACATTGATTCGATCGTAAACGAGGTAAACGGCGCGGTGGATAAGATGTCGGATTGCCTTACGCAGACGACTTCTTTCCTGGAGACCAGTGTTCTGACGGATTACAGACAGTTTGGAGAAGTCAGCATCCAGTATCGTGAGGATGCGGAGCACTTTGGTAACAGCATGCGTGATATCAAGACCAGCATCGAAGGGTTGACCAAAGATATTGAAAAGATCGCAGGCGCGATCGCAGAGATCGACTCGACGATCAATGATACCACAACAGGTGTCACCGGCATTGCGGAGAGAACCTCGGAGATGGCGCAGGAGACCGGTGACAGTATTTCCAAGGTGGATGTGTGCAAGCAGGCAGTAGACGATCTGAACGGGATCATTGAAAAATTCCGCATCTAGAATACATCGGATATCAGAAAAACGGATCGGTATCAAAGAAGCCGGTCCGTTTTTTAGTGTCAGTCAAACAGGGAATACCGCAGAACACAAGATATAGTGGTTGACAGAAAACAGAGAGAAAGCGCTTACACTCTCAAAGACTGTAAAAATTCCCAAAATTAACACATTTTTCACTTGAATTTTACTACTATATCGTCTAAAATGAACTTGCTGTGAAAAATTAGGTTCACACAACAACTTATTTATTATGGAGGAATAAGCAATGGCAGTAAAAGTAGCAATCAATGGTTTTGGCCGTATCGGTCGTCTTGCATTCAGACAGATGTTTGGTGCAGAAGGTTATGAAGTAGTAGCAATCAACGATCTTACTTCCCCGAAGATGCTTGCTCATCTTCTGAAGTATGATTCTTCTCAGGGTAAGTACGCTCTGGCAGATACCGTATCTGCAGGTGAGGATTCCATCACTGTTAACGGCAAGACCCTGAAGATCTACAAAGAGCCGGATGCAAACAACTGCCCGTGGGGCGAGCTTGGCGTAGATGTAGTTCTGGAGTGCTCCGGTTTCTACACCTCCGAGGAGAAGGCTCAGGCGCACATCAATGCAGGCGCTAAGAAGGTTGTTATCTCCGCTCCGGCTGGTAACGATCTGCCGACCATCGTTTACAACGTAAACCACAAGACGCTGACCAAGGATGACAAGATCATCTCCGCAGCTTCCTGTACTACAAACTGCCTTGCTCCGATGGCTAAGGCTCTGAATGACCTGGCTGGCATCAAGTCCGGTATCATGAGCACCATCCACGCATATACCGGTGATCAGATGATCCTGGACGGCCCGCAGAGAAAGGGCGATCTGAGAAGATCCCGTGCAGGCGCAATCAACATCGTTCCGAACAGCACCGGCGCTGCAAAGGCAATCGG
>JAFWRC010000229.1 GCA_017508825.1 Lachnospiraceae bacterium | reverse complement strand
TACATTCGCAGCACAAGGGCAAGCTGTTTTTGCCTTTCGTGGATGAGGACCCGAAGACGGCGCAGATCATCAGCGAGATCGTGCTGTTTGCCGAGGATGATAAGATCAAAGATCCGTTTATCTTAGAGCAGATCAAATAACGAAAAAGTGCTTGCAATTTAAAACAGAAGTGCTACAATAATGTTTTGTAAGATTGACTATGGTAAGAGTAGGTGTTCCGCCTACTCTTATCTGTTTATATCCGGGAGAAAAAATGGCAGGAAAGAAAGATATCGAAACAAGAGCAGAACAGCTGTTACAGCCGATCACGGATGCACAGGGTGTACGCATTTATGATGTGGAGTATGTAAAAGAAGGCAGCGACTGGTATCTGCGGGCGTATATTGATAAGGACGGCGGTGTGACGATCGAGGACTGCGAAGCCGTGAGCCGCGCCTATTCGGAAAAACTGGATGAGGCAGATCTGATCAAGGATGCCTATATTCTCGAGGTCAGCAGTCCGGGGCTGGGAAGACAGCTCAAGAAAGACCGGCACTTCGAAAACAGTCTGGGCGAGGAAGTGGAACTGAAACTGTTCGAAGCGGTGGATGGGGAGAAGGAATTCACCGGGATCCTGAAAGCCTATGATAAGGATACGGTAACGATCGAAGCGGAAGGCGGAGATACAAAGACGTTTGAACGCAGCAAACTGGCGGTGATCCGTCTGACGGTGGATTTCTGATCCGCACAGATATGGGGGATACGGTATGGGTGAGGTCCTGATAGAGATCCTGGTAGAACTGGGCGGCGAGGTATTACAGCTTTTGTGGGACCTTTGGAAGAAGGGAAAACCGGAGCGCAAGGCGGCGAAGAAAGCGGCCAAAAAGAAGGTGAAGCTTCTGAAAAAGGAACACCGCGCACAGCTCAGACGGGATGTGAAACAGTACCGCGAATTAAGGAAAAAAATCAGAAAATTAAAGATATCTGATTTTATTGATACAAACACGAGTGAGCAACCAAATTCTTTAGGAGGAAAATGAAATGAATTCGGATCTGAAAGTTGCACTGGACATGCTGGAGCGTGAGCGTGAGATCAGCAGGGAGGCTCTGTTCGAGGCCATCAAGAATTCCCTGGTCACGGCATGCCGCAACCACTTCAAATCAGCAGATAACGTACGTGTAGAGATTGACGAGGATACATGCGAGTTCCATGTGATCGCCACCAAGGAAGTCATTGAGCTGGCGGACGACGTTATGGATCCCGCGATCGAGATCAGCTGGGATGAAGCAAAGGAGATCGATCCGCAGGTTCAGCCGGGAGGCTTTGTAGAGGTAGAGATCAATTCCAAGGAGTTCGGCCGTATCGCTACCCAGAATGCAAAGAACGTGATCACCCAGAAGATCCGCGAGGAAGAGCGTAATGTGATCTTCAACCAGTTCTTTGAGAAGAAAGCCGATGTGATCACCGGTGTGGTACAGCGCCGTGTGGGCAAGGGCTATTCCATCAACCTGGGCAAGACCGATGCGCTGCTTTTGGATACCGAATGTGTACCGACCGAGCGTTTAAAGCAGGGCGGCCGCATCAAAGTATACGTGCTGGATGTACTCAGCACTCCGAAGGGGCCGAAGATCACGGTAAGCCGTTCTCACCCGACCCTGGTAAAGAGACTGTTTGAAGAAGAAGTGACCGAGATCAAAGACGGTACCGTAGAGATCATGGCAATCGCGCGTGAAGCAGGCAGCCGTACCAAGATGGCAGTCGTTTCCCACAATCCGAACGTGGATCCGGTGGGTGCGTGTGTTGGTGTTAACGGTTCCCGTGTCAATGCGATCGTAAACGAGCTGTACGGCGAGAAGATCGATATCATCAACTGGAGCGAGAACCCGGGCGAGCTGATCCAGAACGCTCTGTCTCCGGCAAAGATCGTAAACGTATTTGCAGATCCGGAAGAGCGTACCGCTAATGTCGTGGTACCTGACCTGCAGCTGTCTCTGGCCATCGGTAAGTCCGGCCAGAATGCAAGACTGGCAGCGAAGCTGACCAACTATAAGATCGACATCAAGTCTGAGACACAGGCTAAGGATGCTTATGGTTTCCGCGTGGAAGACTATATGGATGACGAGTACGAAGAGGGTGAGTACGAAGAAGAGTATACCGAAGAGGGATACGTTGAAGAGACCACCGAAGGCAGCGAGGGCGGAGAGGAGTACATCCGGATGGCGATGATGCCCAAAAGGGTACCGCAGCGGCAGTGCGCGGGCTGCGGAGAGCGTAAAGATAAAAAGGAACTGATCCGTGTGGTGCGGACGCCGGAAGGCGAGATCTGTCTGGACGATACCGGACGGAAAAACGGCAGGGGCGCATATCTGTGCAGGAATGTGGAATGCCTGAAAAAGGCACAGAAGAAGCACAGCTTAGAGCGCAGTCTGGATGTGAGTATTCCCGCGGAGATTTATGAACAGTTAGAAGGAGCATACGAAGGAATTGGCGAATCGGCAGGATAAGCTGCTCTCGCTCCTGGGAATGGCGCAGCGGGCCGGAAAACTCGGTAGCGGCGGCTTTGCGGCGGAGCAGAGCGTAAAGGAAGGCAAGTCGTATCTGTTGATCGTAAGTGAGGATACGTCGGAAGCTTCGAAAAAGCATTATCGGGATATGTGCAGTTACTACAGGGTGCCATATTTTGAGTATGCGTTAAAAGAAGAATTGGGACACGCCATCGGAAAGGAATTTCGCAGCGTGGTGTCCGTCAATGATAAGGGTTTTGCGGCTTCACTTCAGAAGCTGACAGGTATGAGTGATAAGGGAGGTAGTGCGATCAATGGCGAGAATCAGTGAGTTTTCAAAGGATTTTGTGGGCGCGGACGGAGCGGCTCCGAAGAATACTCTGATCATCGAGCTTTTGGAAAAGCATGGCGCAGGCGCAAAGACGGCGTCCAGCAAGTTTCCGGAAGAGTTTGAAAAAGCGGTGACAGACGATCTGAAGGCACAGGGGTATACCCGTGCGGGAGCAGCGGAAGAAAAGCCGGCTCCCAAATCTGCACCGGCTCCCGAAAAGGAACCCGTTAAACAGGAAAAACCTGCAGAAAAGCAGGAGGCAGAGGCACCGAAGAACAATCCGCCTCAGAACAGGGATATGAATCAGGAACAGAAACCTCAGAATCCGGCAGCACCGAAGAATACTGCAGGCGCACAGCCGCAGGGCATGCCGAAAAAGAAAAAGACCATCATCATCACCGGCGGAAACGTGGGCGGCGGTCAGCGCAGCGGACAGCCGGTTCGTAACGGCAATGGCGGCGGAAACGGCGGCTATGGCAGACCGAATCCGAATCTGAACCGCGGGCCGATCAAGCCGCGTGACAATATGATCGACCGTGCAGGCGCGATCTCCAACCGCCGTGCGGAAGAAGAACGCGCAAGGGAAGAAGCGGAGCAGCGTCAGTTAGAAGCAGCCCGCGCGCAGCAGGAAGCAGCACGTGCGGCAGCCGAAGCGCAGGCAGCAAGGGAAGCGCAGGAGCAGGCAGCCGAGGTACAGCACACAGAGAATCCGCAGAGAGCAAACAATACCCGTCCGCAGAACGGTGGTTTTGCGAACGGAAACAATACGAGAAACGATCGTCCGCAGAATGGCGGCGGTTTCCGCAGAGACGACCGTCCGGGGCAGGGCGGCAGACCACAGCAGGGTGGTTTCCAGAGAGGTGACCGTCCGCAGAATGCCGGTGGTTTCGGCGGCCGCGGAGATCGTCCGGGCCAGGGGGGCAGACCGGGCTCCTTCGGCGGCAACGGGCGTCCGGGACAGGGCGGCCAGGGCGGCAGACCGCAGCAGGGCGGTGGCCGCGGCAACAACTTTGCGGCAGCGCCGGTAGTAGAGACCAAGGACAACCGCAGGGGCAAGCATAACGACAAGGATCGTGATCGTGAACAGAAGAAGAATTCTTCGTTCTACGAGGACAATATCGGAAAGGGACGTAACTCCCGTGCCGGCAGCTTTATCAAGCCGGAAGTTAAGAAGCAGGAGAAGGTAGAGGAAGAGATCAAAGTCATCACTCTGCCGGATAACATTACGATCAAAGAGTTTGCGGAGAAGATGCGCATCAATCCTTCCGAGATCGTAAAGAAGCTGTTCCTGCAGGGCGAGATGGTGACCGTAAACCAGGAGATCAGCTTTGAAAAAGCAGAGGAGATCGCACTGGATTACGAGATCATGTGCGAAAGAGAAGAAAAAGTAGATGTGATCGCCGAACTCTTAAAGGAGGAAGACGAGGAAGAGAGCAAGATGGTGGAGAGACCTCCTGTCATCTGCGTTATGGGTCACGTTGACCATGGTAAGACTTCCCTTCTGGATGCGATCCGTAAGACACACGTTACGGACCGTGAGGCCGGCGGTATCACACAGCATATCGGCGCATACACGGTAAAGGTAGACGATCGTATGATCACCTTCCTGGATACGCCGGGACACGAAGCATTTACCTCCATGCGTATGCGTGGCGCAAACTCCACGGATATCGCGATCCTGGTAGTCGCAGCGGATGACGGTGTTATGCCGCAGACCGTAGAAGCGATCAACCACGCAAAGGCAGCCGGCATCGAGATCATCGTTGCAGTCAACAAGATCGATAAGCCGGGCGCAAATATCGACAGAGTAAAACAGGAATTGACCGAGTACGAACTGGTTGCAGAAGACTGGGGCGGTTCGACGATCTTCGTTCCGGTTTCCGCAAAGACCGGCGAAGGCATTGACAACCTGCTGGAAATGATCCTGCTTTCCGCAGACGTGCTGGAACTGAAAGCAAATCCGAAGCGCCGGGCAAGAGGTCTGGTGATCGAGGCCGAGCTGGATAAGGGCCGTGGTCCGGTAGCAACCGTACTGGTACAGAAAGGTACATTGCATGTCGGTGACTTCATCTCTGCAGGCGCATCCCATGGTAAGGTGCGTGCGATGGTGGATGATAAGGGACGTCGTGTGAAAGAAGCAGGTCCTTCCATTCCGGTGGAGATCCTTGGTCTTAACGATGTACCGAATGCGGGCGAGATCTTTATCGCGCACGCAAATGATAAGGATGCAAAGAGTTTTGCGGATACCTTCATTGCACAGAACAAGGAGAAGCTGCTTGAGGATACCAAGGCGAAGATGTCCCTGGATGACCTGTTCAGCAAGATCCAGGAGGGCAATCTGAAGGAACTGAACCTGATCATCAAGGCGGATGTACAGGGTAGTGTGGAAGCCGTGAAGCAGTCCCTGCTGAAGCTTTCCAACGAAGAGGTTGTTGTAAAGGTGATCCACGGTGGCGTAGGTGCCATCAACGAATCCGACGTAGTGCTGGCAAGTGCATCCAGCGCGATCATCATCGGTTTCAACGTGCGTCCGGATGCGGTGGCAAAGCAGACCGCAGACCGCGAAGGTGTAGATGTGCGTCTGTACAAGGTCATCTATCAGGCAATCGAAGATATCGAAGCTGCTATGAAGGGTATGCTGGATCCGGTCTTCGAGGAGAAAATCATCGGTCACGCAGAGGTACGCCAGATCTTCAAGGCTTCTGCAGTCGGTAACATTGCAGGTTCCTTCGTGCTGGACGGTGTATTCCAGAGAGACTGCAAGATCCGTATCACCCGTGAAGGTGAGCAGATCTACGAAGGCAGCCTGGCATCCTTAAAGCGTTTCAAGGATGATGTCAAGGAAGTAAAGGCCGGCTTTGAATGTGGTCTGGTATTTGACGGTTTCGACCAGATGCAGGAGCTGGATCAGGTAGAAGCTTACATTATGGTAGAGGTACCGAGGTAATATGCGAAAAAACAGCGTAAAAAATACAAGGATCAATTCGGAAGTACAGAAGATCCTGGCAGAACTGATCCGCAGCGAGTTAAAGGATCCGCGTGTGCCCGAGTTCACTTCTGTTACGGATGTGGAAGTGGCGCCGGATCTGAAGACCTGCAAGGTGTGGGTGAGCATGCTCGCAGACGGCGAGGATGAGAAGGAAGCACTGAAAGGTCTTAAGAATGCGGAAGGTTTCTTAAAGCGCCAGCTGGCAAAGGAACTGAACCTGCGTAATACGCCGGAGCTGACCTTTATCGCGGACCATTCGATCGCTTACGGCAATCATATGTCCAAGCTGATCGATGAGGTGCGTGCGGCCGATGAAAAGGCGAGAGCGGAGCATCCGGCGAATAACGAAGAGGGCGACGGGGACGAGGAGTAACTATGGCATTTGATCTGCTGGCACTCGTAAAAGACGCAAAGACGATCGGCATCACCGGTCATCTCAATCCGGACGGTGACTGTATCGGTTCTGCTTTTGCTATGGCGCTGTTTCTGGAAAAGGCAGTACCGGGCGCGAAGGTGGAAGTATTTCTGGAAAAGCCGGAAAAGGCATTTGACCATATCCCCTACCGGGACCGGCTCATAACGGATTTTCCGGAGCGGGATGCGTTTGACGTGTTCATCGTCTGCGATACCAATTACGAACGGATCAGTGATTCGAAGAAATATTTTGACGCCGCGAAGCGTACGATCAATATCGATCATCATATCAGCAATGCGAAAGGGACGGGGGAGTACAATTATGTGATCCCGGAGGCATCCGCCTGCGCGGAGATCATCACGTCGCTGATCCCGGATACGATGCTGGATGCGACCATCGCACAGCTTCTGTATATGGGCATCGCGCACGATACGGGTGTGTTCCATTTTTCCAATACGAGCCCACAGACTATGCGTACCTGCGCAAGACTGCTGGAATATGAATTTGATTTTGCGAAGCTTCTGGATGATACGTTCTATACACGAACCAATCTGCAGAATATGATGATGGGGCACGCGCTAATGCACAGCCGTTTCTATCTGGACGGCAGGGTGATCGTAGCAAGCGCGGATCTGGCGCTGATGGCAGAACTTGGCACCGGACGTGACGAGACCGGCGGCATCGTGGAACGCCTGCGTGTAACGGAAGGCGTGGACTGTTCGGTCTACTTCTACGAAAAGACCCCGGGGCATTTCAAAGGCAGCCTGCGTTCCTCCACTGATGCGGTGAACGTGGCAAAAGTATGCGAAGCATTCGGCGGCGGCGGCCACGCCCGCGCGGCCGGCTGCGAATACGATGGCACCATCGCGGAATTCGAAGAAAAGATTATTGCAGAAATTGCAAAACAATACTCTTAAACTTGGCTTCCCCCCTCTGGGGGGAAGCTGCCCGAAGGGCGGATGAGGATACATCTTAGGGAGGGGCCCACGGAGTGGGAAGGTTCCCTGAGATATTCGCAAGGGGGGACCCATTGGGGGGATTCCTTGCGATGTGGCGGATAAAAAGGAAATTGGATAAACATGATCTCAGGTGTGATCAATATCTACAAAGAGGAAAACTACACCTCTTTCGACGTAGTCGCCAGACTGCGCGGCATTGTAAAACAG
>JAFWRC010000228.1 GCA_017508825.1 Lachnospiraceae bacterium | reverse complement strand
TCCTGTCCTTCCGTCATCACAATGGTACCGTCTGCGCTCTTCGACAGTTTTTCCGCCTTCTTCGAAATGATCACGGTATCGTCCATCGTAAGCTTTCCGGCAGCGATCTCATCCATCACACACAGATAAGTCATCAGTTTCGTCGTGCTGGCGATGGGTACACTCAGATCTTCTTCATAGGATGCATAGATTTCCTCTGTCGTCGCATCCCCGACCAGCGCGCTGTGCACTTCGTAAAAGAAGCCCTGTGCCTTCAGCACATCCATATCCATGCGAAAATGTCCCGATGTATTCAGGTGCAGCCCCTGCACGTCCAGTGTCAGATCCAGATCCAGCATCATCGCCACATCCGTAAGGCTCATATAGCAGTCGTTGATATCCGCACCGTTCTTACCAATCAGCGTATGATAACGCACATTCCTCTCGTCGATCGTAATGGTATTCAGACGAAGCGCCCGTGTCGTAACCGCATAATCCGTCACATCTTCCGGGATCACAAAGGGCTCGTTTTCTCCGCCGGCCGCCTGATACGGGATACCGGTTGTGATGGTCATCGAGGTATCTGCCACAGCCAGTTCGAAGGTCTTTTCCGTCCCGGACATCGCCGCAGCCAGATCACGCATGGACAGATAACGGTTGTTCTCATACTTATAGTGGATCGTTTTGACCACACGGGAAGTGCCACCGTTTACATCAAATCGCAGATCCTCGTAAATACTGTGTTTTTCATCCGCTGCCTGCGCCTCACGTGCCGGTGCCAGCCAGACAAACAAAAGTACCAGGATAAGTAAAAATCGTTTACTCCGCATTTCGGTAATACACCTCCGTTCCGTCCGCCCCCGATAATACCAGCAGATCCGTATTGATCATGAATGCCTCACCTTTGCCGTCACGCAAAAGCACTCCGTTTTCCGCTTTCCAGCTGCCGTTTACGTTGTACTGCCCCTGTATCTCTTCCAAAGGTGGTAACAGTTCCGGTCCATATGTCTTTAGATACTCAATGCATGGCATGCCGGTCACGTTTTCTATGGTTTCCCTGATACTTTCCGGCGTGATCGTTTCCAGCATATCGATGATCTCTTTCTGTCGCTCCTGGTTGGAATTCTGTGCCGATGTGAGATATGATTTCTTTAGCCTTTCTCCGCTCAGTTCCACCAGCCCCTGCTCCAGCGCTTCATATGCCTGTTGTTTTGCTTCCGCATAAGAAGCCTCATCCACGGTACTGCTCCAGCTGCCATCCTCTGAAAGAACCAGATCTACACCGATCTGTACTTTTCCCATGCACTCCGTCAGATCGATCTCCCTTCCGCCTTCGGCCTCCATCAGCCATTCTTTGGCAGCAAGAGTAGCTTCCTGCGTATAATCAACGGTACGGTGCCACTGCCCCGGCAGTTTCCGTTCCGGCCGCTGCATCCACCAGAAAAGCAGACCGCCTGCCACCAGCACGATAATAAACACAAACAAAAACAGGATCAGAAAAGCCCCGCCCCGGCGCCGCTTCCTCCGGCGCTTCGGTTTTACCGGCTTCTGATCCGCTTTGATCTCATTCATTAAATATTCCAGATCATTATCCATTTACCCCCACTCCTTAAGCCATGCTGTTTCACAACAAAACTCTTTTTCAGATAATGCCGCAAAGGTTCCTTCCAGCTTCGGAAATCGCACCGCATATGCATGCAGAAGCTGCGAGCGGATCCCTTTCCGCGTATGCCCCCCGTATTTCACATCCCCTGCCAAAGGATGCCCTATAGACGCCATATGTGCGCGGATCTGATGGGATTTTCCCGTGATCAGCTCCACCTCCGCCAGCGTCAGATCTTCTTCTGCATGATAGGACATTGCACGATATGCCGTCTGCACTTCCGGATCTTTTGCATGCCTCTGTATTTCCGTAATACGTACAAGATTCGCCTTTTCGTCTTTTGACCAGTACCCTTTCAGGAGCCCTTCCCCGGATAAATGCCCCTCCACAACAGCACGATAGATCTTACGAAATCCGTGGCTTTTGATCTGATCCGAAAGGAAACGGCTGCCCGCATAGGTTTTGCCGCACAATACCAGTCCGGAAGTATTCCGGTCCAGCCGGTTACAGACCGCGGTCTGTACGGCATTATCCTCATCTGCGCCTTTATGCAGACAATAGCCCAGGATCCAGTCATTGAGCGACAGCTGCCCGCTGTCATCCCCCTGGCTTAAGATCCCGGCCGGTTTATTTACAAACAGAAAATGCTCATCTTCATATACAATGTCAATTCCCTTAAGTTTCCGATACGCTTCCGCTGCTTTGCTCTGCCGCTCCCCGGAAGGGATAAGGGTATTGTTTTTCCGTTCCCCCGTGTCACTTTCTCCGGTTTCCGCGATTTTCCCCCGCATTTTCGCAAAAGTATCCTCTGAAAAAAAGAGCCGGATCACATCCTCCGCCTGCAGGAGTTCATTTCCTTCTGCTTTTTTGCCATTCAGGGTGATATTCTTTTTCCGGAGCATCTTGTATAAGAAACCGGAACCGGCTTCCGGCAGATATTTGCGAAGATATTTATCCAGCCGCTGTCCGGCATCTTTTCCCGTGATCAAAATCTCTCTCATATTCTTCCCGTAATGCGTTACAGCGAGATCTGCAGCATGACTTCCATATGAGCAGTGGCTTTCGCTTTCTGTACCCCCTGCTCCGTTGCCGATGCATTCGACGCTACCGCTGCTTCGATCCTCTCCAGGAACTTCTCCTGCTCCTGATAAAGTTTGACCGTCACGTATTTCTGACCATCCTTCTGCAGGGCTTCTTTGATATGTTCCTGCGCTTTGTTCACATCGGCCTTATCCGCAAGTAATCCCAGCAGTTCGTTTTCCGTTGCCGCCATCACGTATACCGGATAAGTCTTATCATAAGATGTGAAATACAGATCATAGCAGATTACCGGCACCGCCTGTTCTTTTTGTAATTCACATATACTCTGATGCAGCTTATCCGGGCACGTGTATTTTTTTCCCTTTACAAACATGATCGTTGAGATCAGGGAACGTGATGCCGGAAGAAGCCCCAGTACCGCCGCTACGGTCAGGATATTGTTCTTACTGTCTGCCCAGGTCATCCCCGGATTCCGCTGCATCGTCGTGAGCATACCGATCACAAGTATCGCGATCGATGTTGCAAACATTCACCGGCCATGGCGGGCACGTCCACCG
>JAFWRC010000227.1 GCA_017508825.1 Lachnospiraceae bacterium | reverse complement strand
GCGTATCCTATATCGATCATCAAGGCTATCACAAGCTGAATACGAATGAGTTCAACAATTCGATCGATAATATGCTCTATGATTATCAGGGAAATCTCTGGTTTACCTCTTCACGTTTGGGACTGTTACGTCTGGCAAAATCTCCGTTTACGGATGTATACGGCTCGATCGGTATGGACCGGCACGTGGTCAATGCCGTTGTTTCATGGCAGAGCGGATATTACATTGGAACGGACAAGGGACTGGATGTGGTGGACAAGGCGTGCCGCCATACGATCGAGAATTATCTGACCGAGACACTGGAAGGCAAGCGGATCCGCTGCATGTATGTGGACAGCAGGAACCATCTGTGGGTATGTACCTATGGAAGCGGTCTGCTGGAATACGGAACGGATGATCGTGTATGGGCATACAACGCGGAAAGCGGCAGTTTCGGAAACCGCGCCCGTGTCGTGACCGAGCTTTCGGACGGAACGATCCTGGCAGCAGGAGACAGCGGCATCAGTTTTATCAAGGATCACAAGATTACATGTACCATCCGAAACGGAGACGGCAGGATCAATTCCATGATCCTGACGCTGACGGAGCGGGCAGACGGAACGATCCTGGCCGGTACGGACGGGGACGGCATTGCCGTACTGAGAGACGGAGAAGTGATCGATATGCTGACCCGTGAGAACGGCCTGAGCAGTGACGTGATCCTGCGTACGGTGAAGGATCCGAAATCGGAAGGAGTATTTGTGGTCACCAGCAACAGCCTGTGCTATCTGGAAGCGGACGGAAGCATCCGCGTGCTGGAAAAGTTTCCGTATTTCAACAACTATGATATCTGGGTCAAAGATGAAGATACGCTGTTTGTTATGTCCAGCGCCGGCATCTATGTCGTGGAACGGGATGCCCTGGTAGCCGGGAGCGATATCGCATGGGAGCTTCTGGATGCGAGAAGAGGTCTGGGAACGTCGCTTACGGCCAATTCCTGGAACTATTACAACGGCAACGGAGAGCTGTTCCTGCCGTGTGATACCGGTGTATATGTGATCGATGTGGAGAAATACAATACCGATGTACGTTCCTATCGTATGCAGCTGGCTTCGGTAAAGCTCGATGGTGTGCAGCTGCCGCTGGCACGCAGAGGTGCGATCACGATCGGTCAGGGAGTGGATCGTGTGGAACTTGCACCGGAGATCTTAAACTATACCATACAGGAGCCGAATGTAGGCTACTATCTGGAAGGGTATGATACACAGTGGACGATCATCCCGCAGAGCAGTCTGAGCAATATCATCTATGTTAATCTGCCGGCGGGGAACTATACCTTCCATCTGGCCATCTTTGACAGTGCCGGTGAACGGGTACTGGAAGAACGCAAATTTGAGCTGATCAAGGAAGGGGAATTCTATGAGCAGCCGGTCTTTTCGTTCTATATGTTGCTTTTGTTATCCCTGATCCTGATCTGGTTTACCTGGCTGGTAGTGCAGAGACAGCTGAACCAGCAGCAGATCAAATTGAATATGGCTAACGAAACGGTAGCCGCCATCGCAAATGCAGTCGATGCCAAGGACGTGCGTACACACCAGCATTCCCAGCGTGTATCGCAGTATTCGGTGATGATCGCGCAGGAGATGAACTGCTTCAAATGGTGGGAGAGGAAAAAGATGCTCTCCAGTCTCGGAAAGGCAGCACAGCTGCATGATATCGGCAAAATCGGTGTGCCGGACAGCGTATTGAATAAGGTGGGACGCCTTACAGACGAAGAATATGTACAGATGAAATCCCACGTGATCCGTGGCGCAGAGATCCTGAAAGATTTTACCCTGGTGGAGCACGTTGGAGACGGCACCAGATATCATCATGAGAGATACGACGGAAAAGGTTATCCGGACGGATTGAAGGGCGAGGAGATCCCGCTGTTCGGCCGTATCATCGGTGTGGCGGATGCCTTTGATGCGATGACTTCCAACCGTGTATACCGTAACCATATGGATACGGATTATGTTATGACGGAGATGAAGCGCGGACGAGGCACGCAGTTTGATCCGGATGTTCTGGACGCGTTTCTGCGTCTGGTGGATAAAAACGTGATCAATCTGGAAGAACTTTATGCCCAGAAGCGCGCGGAGATACAGCAGGCGGATCAGGAACAGCAGGCTGAGCTGAAACGCCGTGTGGAGGAAGATAAGAAGATTCAGGAAGCGGAATTAAAGGAAACTCCGAAAACGAAGGCGGATACAGAGAAGAAAAAAGACTCCGAAGAAAGGAAAGATCAAACAGAAAAACAGGAGACAGAAAAACAGGAAACAGAAAATAAGCAAACAGAAAATAAGCAAACAGAAAAAGAGAGTGCGTCGGGGGATAAGAAAGGAGAGCAGTCATGAAGCGCGTATATTTCACCACCGTGCTGACATGCGCGGTGATCCTGGCCGCACTGGTCTGCGGATTTCAGATGTTAAATCTGAACGGGGGACGGGAACATCTGACGGTCGGCTTTATCTATGATAACGATGAGAGTACGCCTTATACGTACAATTTTTCGTTGGCGAAAGATGCCGTGGAGAAAAAGTACGGAGAACGGGTAGATATCTTAACCTGCAGCAATGTGCTGGATGATGAGATGGAAGAACCGCTCCGGGAGCTGGCGGAACAGGGATGCGATATCATTTTCTTTAACGGATACAGTGAAGTGGTGATGCAGCTGGCACCGGAATATCCGAATATACAGTTCTGTCAGACTTCGTATATGGATGTGAGTAACACGTCGGTACCGGCCAACTATCACACCTTTAAGGGCGAAGCTTATCAGGGGCGTTATGTGAGCGGGATCGCCGCCGGCAAAAAGATCGAGCAGATGATCGCAGATGGAACCATTACGGAAGATCAGGCCATTGTAGGTTTTGTTGCAGCATTTCCTACTTCAGAGGTTATCTCAGGTTATACGGCATTTCTTCTGGGGGCCAGATCAGTCGTGCCGCAGACGGTGATGCGGGTATCCTATACCAATACATGGAGCAGCTATGCGGAGGAAAAGAGCGCGGCGCAGCAGCTGATCAGTGACGGCTGCGTGATCCTTTCACAGCATACCGATACCATCGGACCGGCGATCGCGTGTGAAGAAGCAGCAGAGTATCGGGAGGTCTATTTTGTAGGGTACAATCAGAGTATGTCGGAAGTGGCGCCTGCAACATCGCTGGTGACAGCCAGGATCTGCTGGGAACCGTATGTGCTTTCGGCGGTGGATGCAGTGCTGCGGGACAAAGAGATTGAATCCGTTGTTTCGGGACGGATTCATGGAACGGATGCATCTGCCGGTTTTGAATTCGGCTGGGTCGAGATGGATGATCTGAACCAGCAGGTGGCGGCTCCCGGAACCCAGGAAGCAATGGACAAAGCCATAGCACAGTTTAAGCATGGCGATGGTGCGTTTGTCTTTAAGGGAGACTATACCGGAGTGGATCCGTCAAACGCGTCCGATACATGTGATCTGCGGAGCGGTTATACGGAGAATGCGAATACATCATATCCCTTATTCCATTACATCTTAAACGATGTCATTACGATCGAAGGAGAGTAATATGGGTAGGATCAAAAATATCTGTCTTCTGACGAATATGCCCGGAGAAACACAGGGAAAGCAGGTGTGTGAAGGCGTATTTTCCCAGTGTCAAAAATACGGATATAATGTTGCAGTCTTTGCAACCTTAAATGAGTTTGATCTGTTTGTAAAAGAGATCCCGGAAGGCGAAAAAGCTGTCTATAAGATCCCGGATTTTTCGCGTTTTGACGGTATTGTGATCGACAGTGTTTCTTTTCTGACCGATCACAGCGGGAGGATCGCGGAAGATCTATACCGGAGCGTCCGGGTATCCGGTGTTCCGGCAGTCTGCATCAGCACGCCGGTAGACGGCATCCACCTGATCGAAAACAGTAATGATGAAGCATTGCGCCGGATCTGCCGGCATGTGACGGAAGTACACCAATGCAAAAAAGTTTGTATATTGACCGGGCCGCAGGGCAATCCCGAAGCGGAAAGCCGTTTGCAGGTATTGACAGAAGAACTGCAGCGACAGGGGATCGATACCCCCAAAGAGTATCGGGTCTATGGTGATTTCTGGTACACCAGCGGAGAGCAGCTGGCGAAGAAGATCGCATCGGGCGAGATCACCCGCCCGGAGGCAGTGATCGCGGCGAGTGATCATATGGCGCTGGGCGTGATCCAGGCATTGATGGACGCCGGGATACGTGTGCCGGAAGATATCATCGTAGCAGGATTTGATCTGACGGATCAGGGAATGCTGGACGAAATCCCGCTCACATCCATTACGTCAAATTTTGCGGAGTGCGCGGCCAAGGCGGTAGATCACCTGGTGGGCATCCTGGAACCGGAGCGGGAGATCATGCCGTTTGTTCCGGACTACAAACGTATGCTGCACATCGGTAAGAGCTGCGGCTGTTCTTATGCGGCAGATGATGTGATGAAAAAATTTAATACGCTGATCTACCGTACCCATCGAAACTTTAACCGCAAGGATGCGGAAAACTATATAGATATCGGTCTGCTGATGGAGAATTATATCTTCGAGCGTATGATCGCTTCGGAAACCCCGGACCAATGCATTGAGAATGTTTACAAATCCGGCTATGTGCTGGCGCCGTACGAGGATTTTTATCTGTGCCTGCGGGAAGACTGGCTGGGAGAAGAGATGGATCTGTATCAGAAGATGCCGGAGAAGATGGAGATCGTTTTGCATCGCTCTGCGGAAGAAGATGAAGGTTTTTTTGAAAAGGAAGAGCGAAGTACATTTGACAGTTCCCTGATGCTGCCGCAGATGTTTGCGGAGGATGCCAAGCCGTGCGCCTATTATTTTTCACCGGTGCACTTTGGCAGGAACGGGATCGGTTATGCCGTATTGTGCCGCCGATTTAGGGACTATGAAAAGTTTGATCAGGTCTATCGCAACTGGCTGCGCTTTGTAAGCAGCGCGCTGGAGATGTCGCGGGCCAGGAATGCGCTGGCGGAACTCTCGGTGCGGGATAAGATGACCGGCCTCTATAACCGGCGCGGAATGATGGCCTGCGTGGAGAAGATGCAAAGCAGGGCAGATGAGAATAAACGAATGCTGGTCGGTGTGATCGACATGGATGGTCTCAAATACATCAACGATCATTACGGGCACAGCGAAGGGGATCAGGGGATCCTGCGGCTGGGAGAGGCGGTAAAGGCATTTGCCAAGAATGATGAGATCAGTGTCCGCGCCGGCGGAGATGAGTTCTTTGTGATCGGTCTGAATGATTATGATGATTTTGATGCGGAGCGTGCGATCCGGGAGTTTGATACGATCCTGGAAACGATCACGGCAAGAGATCATAAGGAATACAAAATGACTGCCAGCCTGGGGTTTGCGCTTGGCGAAAAGGGCGGAAACGAAGATTTTGAAGTGATCCTGGGGAGAGCGGATGCGGAGATGTACCGCAATAAGCAGATGCGTAAAAACAGCCGGGATCGGTTGCAGTAATATTGAAAAGAATAAGAAATACAGGAGTTTACCATGAGTGATATTACGGAAAGTGTCAGGGCGTTATTGGATAAAAGCCCGTTTATACGGTTTCTCGGGATTGAATTATTATCGGTAGATCAGAAGCAGGCCAGGGGACGCATGCTGTTTGCGGAGCAGTATCAGAACCCTTACGGTTCCATGCATGGAGGCAGCCTGTATGCTTTGGCAGACACTATCGCCGGTACCTTAGCCAATATGTGCGGCAATGCCGTGACCACCGTAGACGGCACCCTGCATTTCCTGGCACCGGCGCTTCATTCGGAATACATCTACTGCGATGCAACCTTAAGAAAGAGCGGCTCCCACCTGATTACCGTAGATGTCAATATTACGGATGATCAGGGTAAACTGCTGGACTGCGGGTGCTTTACCTATTACCGGACAGAGATGGTACTGGCGGAATAGATATCGGAAACGAAAAAGTAAAAGAGGTGCCAATAATATGATCATTTTGGATGCGAGACGGATCAAGGCATATGAGTGCCTGGCCGAACTCGGTAAAATAGCGGCAAAAGAGGAAGAATTCCTGGAAGAACTCTGGGGAGAATTCCTGATGAATGATGAACTGATGGGCGCGTTTATGTACTATCTGGATCATCATACATTTAATGACAGCGTGCAGTGTGAGGGCGCCGTAGAGGCGCCCGCGCGCCAGGTCGCCCGCGCCGAGCTCGTTGCCGACCATAATGCCGCCGGCGGCGCTGATGCCGCTGTTCAGCGCACAGATCAGATCGCGAACGACCGCCGCGATGGAGCAGGCCGCCGCCGC
>JAFWRC010000226.1 GCA_017508825.1 Lachnospiraceae bacterium | reverse complement strand
TTGCCTTCCTGAGTATGGAGGAGCATATCTATTCGGAGGAGCTGGCGGGACTGTTGATGGAATGCTGCCGCATGGAGGAGAGCATCGTCAATCTGGAAGCTCTCTGCCTGCATCTGATCAGCGGGAACTGTATCGGCGCGGATTACTTCCCGTGGTATCAGAAGGCGGTGGACCAGGAACTGCGGTTAAGCCGCCTGTATGAGTATTATATGATGTCGATCCCCATCAGCTATAAAGGCAGCCTGCCGAAGATCGTGCTGATGTATTTTGCATATCGTTCTCCGCTGGATGTGGATCATAATGCAATGCTCTATGCGAATGTGCTGCGGCACAAGAACGAGTATCAGGAACTGTATGAGCAGTACCTGCCGGTGATCACGGAGTTTGCCAAGGAGCAGCTCGTCAAGGGAATGGTCAGCGAGCAGCTGGTATATATCTACAAGAAGCTCCTGTCCGGCAAGAAGCAGGAGAATGAATGCGCGGATGCCTATACGGAAATGCTTTTTATGGAGCATATCATGGTGGCTTCCGAGGACCTGGTCCATGTGATCGTTGTGGCAGAGCATCTGAAAGAAGAGATGCGCTACCCGATCGTGGGCCGCGAGTCCTATATCCCGCTGTACGGCGATGACAACTGCATCCTGGTGGAAGATGCGTGGGGCAACCGTTATACGGATGAGCGTTTATATATGCGGCAGAAACTGCTGAAGGACAAGATCGACGAGAAGCGCCTGCTGCAGACAGAGAATTACCGTCTCGGCCCGGTACTGTATCTGGCAGAGCAGACCGGGGATTCGGTGCAGGTAAGCGAGGAGAATGCCCAGCAGCTGGAGTGGCTGTCCGAGCAGGAGCTGATCGATGAAGAGTACCGCCTGCACATGATGATCTCGCTGGCGGAATACTATTTTGACAACGACCTGATCGAACCGCTGGATCAGATGCTCCGGCGTTTTGAACCGCTTCGCATGAACGTGCACGAGCGCGAGATCTGTATCCGCATCATGGTAGCGCACGGGCTTTACGAAGAAGCATTAGCGTGGATCCAAAGATGCGGTACGGAAGGCATAGATGTTAAGGTCCTGGTGCGTTTGTGTGACCGCCTGATGGCCAGAAATGACCAGGCTTACGATGCGGATATGGTAAAGATCTGTCAGGGTATCCTGGCAAAGGGCAAATACGACGAGGATATCCTGGCGTATCTGCTGAAATACGGTGAAGGCACCCTGGCGGAAAAACGTGAACTGTGGCGCGCGGCGGATTCCTTTGAGATGGATGTGCGTGCGCTGCTGGATCATACGATGCTGCAGATCTTGTTTACCGGAGCGGTAGTCCGTGAAAAGGTGGATATCTATCTGGGACACCTGGATAACGGGATGAGCACGGATCTGGAAAAAGCCTATCTGGCCAGACTCTGCTATGATTATTTTATCCGTCAGGAAGAGATGGACGGACGCGTGTTTGAACGTGTGGCATATTTCTATAAGCTGCGCGAGGAGATGCTTCCGATCTGTATCCTGGCATACCTGAAAGCCAAAGCGCCGTATGCAGCGGCGCATAAGCTGACGGAGGAAGAGACAGCGCTTTGCCGCGAGCTGCTTTCGCAGATGCGTGACCGCGGGATCTTCCTGCCGTACTTTGCGGATTATGCTTCCGTAGACGCGAGCTACCGGATCTATTCCGGCGTATCTTTTATCGAGCATCATGGACATGCAGACAGCAGGGTGATCCTGCACTATGTCTATGAAGGGCAGGAAACGGAAGCCAGAGAGTACTGCAAGGAAGAGATGGAGCATGTATTCGGCGGCATCTATGTGAAGAGTTTTCTGCTGTTCTTCGGTGAGCGTGTGCACTACTACATAACCGAGGAAGACGGAAGACAGGAGAAACTGACCCATTCCAGCATCCTGGAATATCGTGAACGATCGGATGCTTCGGCGGAAGACCGCTTTACGGCGCTCAACAATCTGGCGCTGGCACGGGATATGAATGACGATGCTACATTTTTGAAATTGTCCGAGGAATATGACCGACAGGTTTATCTGACGGATCATCTGTTCCTGCCCGGACGGATCGGGAGGCAGGGATGATCGAAGAATTAAAAAATGCAGTCGGAAAGATCGGACGTGACAGGATCTTTTTGGGGATCGACTTAACGGATGAGTTCTCACAGATCAGTTACTGTATGAGCGGGGAAGAACCGAAGACGATGAGCCTGGTCACCGGCGTGGACAGGCTGTGTATTCCGACACTGATCGCAAAGAAATACGGCGAGAGCATGTGGACTTACGGTGAGGATGCCATTGCCATGGCAGATGCCAATGAAGGCTTTCTGGTGGATAAGCTGATCGAGCGGGCGAGAAACGGACGCGCCGTGGAAGTGGAATCGGCGGACTATGATCCGGGGGACCTGCTGGCGCTGTTTCTGCGGAAGTGCCTATCCAGACTGACAGCCGTGACGCCGCTGGAAAAAGTGGCGGCGATCGTGATCACGGTGGATGATCCTGATGAAGATATGGTGCGGATCTTAAATCATGTGGTCAAGACACTGCGGCTCAAACCGGAGCGTGTGTATTTCCAGAGCCATGCGGAGAGCGCGTATCACTATATGCTGCATCAGCCGCTGGAACTGCATGCGCAGGATATCTGCCTGTGCAACCTGACCGGCAGCGGGCTTTCGGTCATGCTGTATCTGCAGAACATCCAGACCAGACCGCATGTAATGATCATGCAGGAGATGAAATACGAGGATTTCGTGCCGGAAGACTTCACGATGATGCGCAATCCCGAGGCGCGTAAAAAGAAGAAGGATGAGTATTTTAAGACGATCCTGCATACGGCCTTAAAGGACCGGTTGATCTCGGCTGTATATTTGCTGGGCGACGGCTTCGAAGGCGACTGGTGTCAGGAATCGCTGAAATATCTCTGCAACGGACGGCGCGCCTTCCGCGGTAATAACCTGTTCAGTAAAGGCGCATGCTACAGCGCGATGGAGCGGCT
>JAFWRC010000225.1 GCA_017508825.1 Lachnospiraceae bacterium | reverse complement strand
CGGGGATTTTGCCAGACGAAGAAGCCCAAGCCGTGAAGAGGTAAACCAGAGATTTCCCTGGTAATCATAAAGCATATTATCGATCGAATTGTTGAACTCATTCGTATTCAGCTTGTGGTAGCCTTGATGATCGATATAGGATACGCCGCTGTCCGTTGAGATAAAGAGAGTTCCGTCGTTGATAAAATTCAGATTATTGATGCTGGTAACCCCCTCGCAGGTCTGTACCTCCAGCTCCCGAAAATCCCCACCGGATATATCATACTGATAGATATGGTTGGTCGTCGTCCCGACCATCAGGGTACCGTCCGGTGAAAATGCACAGCACTTGAACAATTCCTTTGCATCCGGAAGCGCATGCACGGCAAGGATCTCTCCGTGATGCATCAAAAAGAGCTGACCGTCACTTGCGATGGTCGCCACATTACCGTTCTGGTCCGCAGTGATGCTTTCCGCATAGGTGATCTCATCGAGGGTGTTAACGTCCTTCAGACCATTGTTCATCACCAGGATCTGCATACTGGCGGTGGTCCCCACATAATAATATCCATCGGTTGCCCGGATGATACAACGTACCGCATCCGACGGCAGACCGCTGGTCTGGTCCAGCACGTTGACCACCTTTTCACGGATCACGATCGACAGACCGTTATCGTTGGTTCCGATCCACAGACGGCCTTCCTCGTCCACATACAGGCAGTTCACATTTTTGACCGATTCGTAATCATCCACCCAGCGGAATTCCCTGCCGTTATAACGATACAGTCCCGCATAGGTACCGATCCAGAGCACGCCGTCGTTCGTCTGCACGATGTCATTGGCTTCGCCGCAGGGCAGACCGTTGTTACTGCTGTAGATGCTCTGCACATAGTCATTATAATCCGGTGTTTCCGTCTCTTCCCCTTCCGCACGGGCATTGAGAGAAAGCATAAAACTCATAGGCAGGATACAAAGAAACATGGCTGCCATGCCTGCGCTGCCCTGCCGTATGGCTTGTTCCTTGTTTCGGTCTTTCCTCCACCGCCGGATCAGAATGATCACATAGATCAATGCAATTGTGAGAACTTTATCAGCAAATTCGATTGCCAGCTGTCCCAGTATACTGCAGAGCAATGCCGGCCAGTTCTTCTCCAGAAGATAGTTGATCACGCCATCTCCCCATTTATTTCCGGTATAGCCGTTGTCAAACAGGATATTTATGGGCACAGATACCAGAAGTGCCGTAAGCATGGCCAGAGAAGCCGCTTTCATGAAGCCGTAGAAACGGTCGAACCATTTTTGTCGCGCCGCAACGCCGATAATGACAGCTAATGCAATGCTGGTAATGGAATATGCCGTGGAAAGGCGATTGACTACGCTATAAGCGATATTTGCCGTGATACCCACAATTGCAGCACAGACCGGACCGCCGACGTAGGCACACAGCGCTGTCCCGAAGGAATCCGCCCACAGCGGCAGTTCCAGCCAGACGGCCAGAAATTTTCCTCCCAGGTTCAGGCAAACACACAATGAAATAAAAAGAACGATCTTCCAGGTTTTCCAAGTTTTCATCCACTTCGATCTCCTCTCACATCATGCATGCACTATTATAGCATCATGCAGGCCGGAAAACAACGAAAAAAGGGGGCTGAACCGTGTGGTGTCAGACCTCTTTCCTGCATTCTAGTCTTTTGCATACCAGGTTTTGAGCACCTGTTCCGCTTTTTTCAGATGGATATTAAAGCCGTTCTCTTTTGCCGCTTCTTCCGGCGTATCGTAGATGGTACTGCCCCAGTCCCACCAGAAACATCCGGCAAACCACTTCTCGTCGAAGAAGGTACGCAGACAGGATTCATAAAAGGCTGCCTGCTCGTCTTCGTCATGCGGCAGATCCTGATGTTCAAAATCCCAAGGCATTGCCGAGCATCCATGGGCGCTTCTGCAGCCGATTTCAATAAAGATGATAGGCTTATCGAAATGCTCATGTACTTTCTTAAGCTCCTCTTTAATGCCGGCCCACTTCTCTGCCATATCTTCCGGTGATGTCTTTCCTTCTTCGCCTACCGGGAAGTAGGCACTGGTGCCCACCAGATCCACAGCATCAAACCACTTCACTTCCAGCTCATGTCCGTGATTGGTATTATAGGCGATCCTGCCGGTATAAGCCTTGCGCACATCTGCGATCAGCTCTCTCCAGTACTGCTCCTTATGTTCCGTTCCCAGCATCTCACAGCCGATACAGAACATCTCACAGCCTGTCTCCTCTGCCAGTTCCGCATAGTAGCGGATAAACCTGCCATAAGCCGCAAACCAGTCATCCCAGTATTTATCGCGTCCCCACTGGTCACTGTCCGGGAAAGTGATCCTTGCGCGCCAGATGCCGTCCCCGGAATTCAGGATCGGTTTCAGACATACCTTTACGTTATGCTTATGTGCGTTCTCGATCACCGCCATCAGGTCTCTGTCATTTACATCATGCCCGAAACGGAAACGGATATCCCGTTGGAACACGTCATCCTGCTCGATCGTAAAGCACAGACAGATCCAGTTCACACCGGTCTCAAACAGGCGCTGCTGCGAAAGTTTTCCTGCCTCGGAACGATATACTCCGTGCCGGCCGTCGTAGCCGTAGGTAAAGCCTTTGATTTCCAT
>JAFWRC010000224.1 GCA_017508825.1 Lachnospiraceae bacterium | reverse complement strand
GTTGTGGAATCCATGTGCGCCCTGACTCTGGCCGATCTGCTGCTCATCAATATGGGAGCTAAGATGGAGCATCTGGAAAAAATATACCGGTAACATCTTCCCGGTTTCCGCAAAACCATAGGGACGTTCCTTGTGGCAGCAAGATCCAAGATCTTTTGCCGCAAAAACGGTCCCCATGGCTCGTTCTTTCCCTCTACTTCAATTCATGAAATACTACGCAGTTCGGTTCCTGGATCGGGATCTCCTTGGTATTCATTACCAGCGTCCCTTTCTCTATGTCCACCGCAAAGAAGGTCATCGTATTCCCCTCGTGATTGAGCGATACCAGATGCCGGTTGTCCGGGAAGAGCTGCGCATCCTTCGGATAAGCGCCGCTGATCGGCAGACAAAGCTTCTTCGTCAGCAGCCCTGTCTTCTGATCGATATCGTAGATCACTACACTGTTATCGCCCGCATTGGAACAGATCAGATACTTAAAGTCCTGGGACAGGTTCAGCGCGCTGGCTGCCGCATCCCCTGCGTGATACTCATTGAGCGTTGAGATCGTCTGGATCTTTTCAAAATTCGGATTTCCTTCCTCTTCCTCAACGTAATGATATACATCCACATAGCTCTTGGCTTCATGAATGATATAGATATACTGTCCGTCCTTGGAGGTTTTGATATGACGCGGCCCGGAGTACTGCTCGGAATGAATGATATCCACCATTTTGAGCTTACCGTTCTTATGATCCATCTGATACACTTTTACATGGTCTAAGCCCAAGTCTGCTGCCAGCAGATATTTGTTATCGCGGGTCATCTTGACACAGTTGACATGCGGGCGGAAATTGCGATCTGCGATACTGCCGATACCACGGTGGTAGATCTCATC
Source organism: Lachnospiraceae bacterium (assembly GCA_017508825.1). GTDB lineage: Bacteria > Bacillota > Clostridia > Lachnospirales > Lachnospiraceae > NK4A136. The sequence continues at coordinate 2,354 of JAFWRC010000224.1, read as the reverse complement.
CGTGATCTCACCGATCGTTCCGTCATTCTTAAGCGACAGCACCGTGATCTTACCGTCATGGTATCCGGCTACAAACAGATAGCGGTCCTTGTAGTCGGTGGACAGATAACAGCCACGCATACCGTTGATCGATGCCTGCGTGATGTTCTCCAGTCCCCCGTCCTCTTTGATCTTATAGCCTTCCACCCCGTAATCCGTAATGGAATACAGATATTTCCGGTTGTGCGTGATCGTCACATACGAGGAATTGGAGATCTCCACCCCCTCTTTTTCGTGAAAAACACCGTTTTTCATATCCACATCGTATACACGGATGCCCACCTTGCTGCCCCGGGTATAGCAGGACACATACGCCATGATCTTTGAGTCTTTTTTCTCTGCCATAATGATCCGAACCTCTCTTTTTCGAACTTGTTACGCTCTCTCTTCCATAGGGACATAATCCTTATGCTGCCCCACATATTTGTATGCCGGACGGATGATCTTGCCCTTGTTCACCAACTCTTCCAGACGATGTGCACTCCAGCCGGAAATACGTGCGATCGCAAACATCGGGGTAAAGAGTTCCTCCGGGATACCCAGCATGGAATACAAAAATCCGCTGTAAAAATCCACGTTCGCACATACCGGCTTGAACACACGGCGTCCCTTGGTGATCAGCTCTGCCGCGACCCGCTCCACCATATCATAAAGCGCAAACTCTTCCATACGCCCTTTTTCTTCGGCCAGTGTTCTCGTACACTCCTTCAGGATCTCTTTTCTGGGATCGGACAGCGTGTAAACCGCATGCCCCATACCGTAGATCAGGCCGGAATGATCAAACATATCCCCGGACAGCACTTTGGTAAGATACTCTCTTACGGCGCCTTCGTCTGTCCAGTCACTGATCTTTTCTTCCATATCATGGAACATCATCTGCACCTTCAGATTGGCACCGCCATGCTTCGGCCCCTTCAGGGAGGCTACTGCTGCTGCCATCGCCGAATAGCTGTCCGTGCCGGAACTGGTGACCACATGCGTGGTAAAGGTAGAATTGTTACCGCCACCGTGCTCTGCATGAACCACCAGCGCCGTATCCAGAACATACGCCTCCAGCGGAGTGAACTTTCCGTCCGGGCGAAGGATATTCAGAATATTTTCCGCCGTGGAATACTCCTTGACGGGCGTACGTAATACCAGGTTTTCATTGAGTGCATAATGCCGGTAGCAATGATATGCATATACCGAGATGAGCGGCATCTTTCCGATCATCTGCAGGCACTGCCTGAGCACATTCGGTACCGAAGTATCCTCCGGATTCTCGTCAAAAGAATACAGATTCAGAACCGCCTTCTGCAGCGAGTTCATGATATTGACACTCGGGTGATACTGGATGACATCACGGACAAACTCATTGGACAATTCCTGCAGGTCTCCAAGTACTGCGCAGAAACTCTCGAACTGTTTTGCATTTGGCAGTTCGCCAAACAGCAAAAGATAAGTGATCTCTTCAAAAGCGAAACGCCGACTCGCGTCACCTTTTACCAGATCACGCACATTATAGCCGTGATAGTATAACTGACCGGGCGCCGGTTCCTTCACACCGCCCACGATCTTGGTGCCGTTGACATCGGAAATCTCGGTTAAGCCGGTCAGCACGCCCTTACCGTTAGAGTCACGCAGACCTCTCTTTACGTCATACTCCATATAGAGGTTCTGGTCAATCTCGCCGGAAGCCATACAAAACTTCACCAGCTCATCAAACAGCCCCTTCCGGTCTTCACTCAGTTCCATCATACTGCTTTGGTACATAGTTTCTCCTCTCGCATTCATCACGACGCCTCTCTCCTTACGCTTGTTGTCATTTTCGCAGATTATGGAGTATATGCAAACGAATATAACGATTCGTCTTTCTTTCCCCGTACTTTGCATTCATTTTGAGAAGCCTCTCCAACAGCTTCCTGGTCTTCGGATGCAGGAGCGGTGTGATATCGCCCTTGTTGTAATACTCCAGTGCCGATGCGTCGGTATATTTATCCCCCAGATACACCTTAGACGCTGCCAACCGGTCTTCAAACATCTCCACGATATAACGGTTCGGCATCGGCGCCGGAACCATTTTGGTATCGCAATCCGCATAATCAATCCAGTATTCAAAATGATGCTTGTTCCGTCCTTTATGATGCAGCCATGCTGCGGAATACCCCTTTTCCTCACGCTCTGCCACATTCGGGCTGCGATAGCCCTGATAGTATTTCACTCCGTTGAAAAACTCCTCCGGCGAATACTTGGACAGATCGTGCATCAGGCCCTGCCGGTACAGTCCCACTGCGAAACAGCCTTTCATCACCAGCAGCCGGTGATGTGTGATCGTC
>JAFWRC010000223.1 GCA_017508825.1 Lachnospiraceae bacterium | reverse complement strand
TTCTCATTTACCTGCCCGCCCTTATTTTCATTTTCTTCCTTGCGCACAGGCTCGTCTTTCTTTTCATCTTCGTTCTCGATGATCTCGTTAATAATATCATTTATACCTTTATCTGCTTTTTCATGATCAACGTCCGGCTTCTTTTCTTCCTTCTTTACATCTTCCTCGTGGTCAATGATCTCGTTTTTGTTGTCTTCGTTCTCTTTCAGGTTGATCTCATTTTTATTGTCTTCGTTTTTGTTTAGTTGTTCATTCACCAGCCGGTTCATTTCACCAATGATCTTATTCTGCTCATTGATCCTGTTTGCCTGGTTCACGAGACGGTTCATATCTTCAATGATCTGGTTCTGGTCATTGATCATGATCACGTTCTCTTCCGGCGCATTCTCCTTCTTTGGCCCCTTTTCACGGACGGCCTTGAGACTTTCCTCCAGTTCATTCTTTCTGTGCTCGCGTTCTTTGATGATCTGGTTCAGAGTGAGATCCTTATTCCCGAGATGTTTTGCATATGCGTCAAAGGAACGGAAATCCTCCCGAAATCTCGTCTCCACCTGTGTCGCAAAAGCATCCACGGGATCATCCGCGCGGAAGCCCAGAACCTTCTGAACTCTGTAACCATCATAAAAATCGTGATAACCCTTCGCGGCATTCGCGACGGCAGAAAATGCCCCCTGAATCTCATTAACCGTACTGTTTTCGCTCAGCTCGCTGCACCGCTCCAGCGCTCTCTTTAACGTATCAAAAGACACGGTATTGCCCTGATACGTATAGCCTGCCTCATAACGGTTCCTGCTCTCATCCCGCTTCATGGCCTCGAGCATCTCCTTAGCAGCATCCGCAGCATGGTTTCTGACAGACTTTATATTTTCTCTTAAGGTGATCTCGTTCTCAACCTTCTCGAGCTGTCCGGTAAGAACGTCTTCACTTTTGGCTTCCGCCTTTTTTCTCGGATTAAGCCCTTTACTGAGATAGTTCTTTTCTCTCTGCAGACCGGACAGAAGGTCGCCGATATCGTTCATTCTGCTCCTGCTCTGCTCATCCGCGGGAATCTCCGCTCCGCTCATATACTCCTTGCACTGCCGGATCAGCGTATCATACTGCTTCGTGAGCTCTTCGGAAGATACGCCCTCCTTTTTTTCAAGGGCTATGGTATTCCTTATGGCTTTGTTCAGTTCCGTCATCCGGTCGTATCCGTTCTGCTCACCGAAAAGCAGACGCTTCTCAATCTCGAGACGGGCGGAATTAATGTTCTCCCGCTGTACCTCATTATCATAGGATTCTGTCAGCTCGTTATCCACGAACCATTTTTTTGCCACACTGCGAAGCACGGTCTCTCTTCTGGAATCCTTATATGCGCCTTCCGAGGTCACCTCATCCATCAGCTTGTCCAACTGGGAATAGCTGTTCAAGCGGATCAGATTCTGATTATTGTCCGAAAAATAAACGCCTGCGGGGAGCTCATTGAGCCCGCTTCCTCTGAAGAATTCTCCCGTTGCCGCGTCATAATAGCCAAGCCGGTGAGCCATCTGATCGCCCTGCTGTCCGATCTGACTGAAATCCACGGTATCAAGTCCTACCGCATGAACCGTAGTTCCGATGATCACCCTTTTTGCGCCATAGATCGCCTGCGGCTTAAACATATAATCCGCCTGTTCGGTGGTCATGGTATAGATCACCGTGCTCTCCGTATTTGTTTCAGCAGAATAATCATTCTCGCTATGCTCCGCATAACTGCCAAAGCCGGGTACGGGATCCATCTGGATGATATTGAAATGTACCTTGTCCTTGTACCTGCTCTGCGGCTCCTTTGAAAGCCAGCTCTGAAGCTTCCTCATGCCTTCACCGACGCCAACAGCTCCGCGGCTGTGGCCGGACAGATTGATATAGATATCGTCTGCCGTTTCCGGGTTTTCATCCCACTCCGCAAATACTTTTTCCAGATGCTGCGTTCCGATGTATTCGATGTTCTCTGTTGTATTCTCTATATTGTATTCACCGCGGTTTCCGCTGCCTTTCGGTCCTATCTGGCCCCAGCCCCCGAGCGGTCCTGCCATGGTATACCGGTCCTTGGTCACGGTCTTCCCATCCACCTCCATGGTGGTCTCTTTATGACGAAGATGATTCAGGTTTGATTTTCCCGGAATGAAATCCGGAATGCTGTTACCATACTGAAGCTCCATAGCCTTTTCCAGCTCCGGATCCTTCGCCATAGCAGATTCGGAGACCTTGCCGCCCAGGCCGTGGTGCTCCCTTCTGGCCTGTGAAAAACCGGAACCGGCCACGTCGATCTCCAATACATTTTTTCCTGCCTGCATATACTTATTGCCCGTGCTATGATGGATCTTCACGGTACGTTCCTGATTGGTTCCCGTATAAGCAGCATCGATCTCGTCATAGACAGCATCTCCCAGCACGCGCTTTACGGCTTCACGGTTGGTGACGTTTATGCCCTTCGCCACTGTAGTCCTGTTTACGGGGCGCATCTCCAGCTGCTCCTGCGTCTTCTCGGGAAGGACATAAATGTCTCTGGATCTCACCTGTCTCTTCTCCTCCTCGGAAAGCTGGAGGTAATTCAGTCCTGCTGTGCGCAGTTCCTTTGAAAGGCCTTCATTTACTGCTTTTGTGTGCAGCTTCTTATCAAACACATGAACGACATGTCCCTTCTCCTCCTGAAGCATGGGATCCCCCGGGAATTCCACCTTGGCTACCGTACGGTCGTCAGCATCCGCTGCCTGATTTGTCAGGTCGATCACTGCGTCCGTCTCATTGAATTCCACGAACCCGCCCGCGAAATGAATGATCTCACGCAGGAACGCCGAACGATCTGCAACCGTGCTTATCCCGGCCCCGCCGGTGAGTTTCGAGATCAGCGCGATACCCTCCTCCTTATGGGCAGCGTCGGGAGCGTACACAACCTCTCCAAGCTTTTCCATAAGCGGCATATCTTCTATCGTCCATCCCTTTTCCAGAGCAGTCTTCTGCAGATCAAGGATCTGATAGTCCGGCGACTTGGGATCCCCGATCTCATTTTTCTTAATCTCAATATTTTTAAGAAAATCCGTCTTTACCTCATCCACATATTCTGCGGTAAGCTGGCCTGTCACACGCGCGGTGTGATACTTATCAATGATATTGAAGTTCTCTGTGATCACGTTCCTGGAATCGATCATAATAATTACCTGCGCCTTTCCTTAATCTTTGAAATTTCCCATGCATCCTGTCCGTATATATGCTATTTTATAAACACTATAGCACCCAAAGTGCAAGCAAAGTGCAAGCTTCCGCTTTTCTGTTGACAAAATACTTTTTGAGTAGATATAATAATTATGATAATATGAGAATCATCCATATTGGTGCTAAAAGGAGGTACAGACTATGGACGGGTACAATTTCAATGCAGAAGCAGTAAGGGACCGGCTGATCGCAATGATCAAAGAACATGCGCAGCAGTATGGCTTTGACAAAGTGGTACTGGGCATCTCCGGCGGAAAAGACTCCATCGTGGCTGCAGCGCTGTGCGCCAGAGCTCTGGGAAAAGAAAATGTGATCGGCGTGATGCTGCCGGACAAGCAGCAGGCGGATATCGCAGATTCCGTTAAGGTATGTGAGAGCGTGGGCATAAAGAATCATACGATCAATATCGGAGAGATCCATACGGCACTGCTGGCGGCAACGGATGCGATCCCGTTTTCGGAGGAGAGCAATACCAATGTAGCGCCGCGTCTGCGCATGACCACCCTCCGTTATGTGGCGCAAGCCCTGGGCGCAAGACTGTGCGGTACCGGCAATCTGTCGGAAGCCACCGTAGGCTACTGCACCAAGGACGGTGACACCAGCTGCGATTTTAATCCGCTGGGAGCGCTCACCAGCGTTGAGGTGGTAGAAGTGGGCAAAACCCTGCCGGAACTGCCGCGTGAACTGGTGGAAAAGACCCCCAATGACGGTCTGTCGGGTAAGAGCGACGAGGAAAAGCTCGGGCTGAAATATGCCGATATCCATAAATATATCCGTTTCGGCAGCTGCGGGGATGCCGGTATCGATGAAAAGATCCGCAGGAAAGAAGCCTCTAATATGCACAAGCGTATGCGTCCGCCCATCCTCGACCCGCTGGCATAACCGTATTTAAATATGATCCCGGCTTCCCTTTCAGGGGGAAGCTGAATAATGAGGTGTTACGTAAATGGCATATAAACCAAAAAAAGGAATCGCATTAAAAATCGCCCTGTCTTTCCTGACGATACTTGCCGCGGGCATAACGACAGCAGATCCCGCCTGCGCCGCCGATCCTCCGGAACTTCCGCCGACCATCGGTGATACCGGCATCTCGGTACAGAAGGTCACCATCTCGGCGGTAGGCGACTGCACCCTGGGCAATGATCCCTCGCAGGAAGGCCGGGCAAATGCCTTTCACAAGATCTACAACTCCAACGGACCGGATTATTTTCTGCAGTACTGCCGCCCGGTATTTCAGACAGACGACCTGACCATCGCCAATCTGGAAGGAACACTTACCACGCAGGGATCGCCGGCCCAGAAGACATGGCGTTTCCGTTCCGACCCTTCCTATATCGAGATCCTGACACATTCCTCCGTGGATGTGGTGGGCTTTGCCAATAACCACTGCCGGGATTACGGGGAGATCAGTTATTGGGACACCATGGCCAACCTGGATGCCTATGGCCTGCCGTATTCCTCCGAAGATAATGTATGTGTGCTGGAACGAAACGGCATCCGCATCGGCATTGCGTCCCTGAAACTGCTTGGCGGCAGCGCTGCCGCAAATAAACAGCGGATCCGTACCAAGGTAGACGAGCTTAAAGCACAGAATGTCCAGCTGATCCTGATGAACTGCCACTGGGGCATCGAGATGGACCGGATCCCAAACAGCATGCAGAAGGAACTGGGGCATTATGCCATCGATGCCGGTGTGGATCTGGTGATCGGACACCATCCGCATGTGATGCAGTCCGCAGAATACTATAACGGAAGATACATCATCTACAGCCTAGGCAATTTCTGCTTCGGCGGCAATACCAACCCCGGCAATAAAGATACGATGATCTGGCAGCAGGAGTTTGTATTTCAGGACGGACAGCTGCTCATGCA
>JAFWRC010000222.1 GCA_017508825.1 Lachnospiraceae bacterium | reverse complement strand
GAACGCTGGGATATGGCAGCGGATATTGCCGCGGAAGCGGTGATTCTGGAACTGGATCTGGAGTCGGTCACTTTGGAAAACGATGTGGAACTGCCGGGCAAACTGAAGGTTCTGCGGCAGGACGCCGGCGGGCTGACTGCAGATAAGCTGTACCGCTATCTGAAACGGACGGAACTGCCGAAGCAGACCATTGCGGATTATCAAAGAAGTTTTGCGAAAGATCTGCACATTTACTGGAAGGCCCGGGAACAGCTCGAGATGACGGAAGAGGAATGGCAGCAGATTTCCCGCAGGATCCGGGCGGAATTAAAATCCTTTTCCGAAAACCGCGGCATGGGAGAAGCACTCAAAGAGAGCCTGGAGGAATCGACGAAGGAACGTTACGATTACCGGCAGATCCTGCGGCGCTTTATGGTCATGGGTGAGCGCATGGGGGTAAATGAAGACGAATACGATTATATCTACTACACCTATGGGCTGAAAACCTACGGCAATCTGCCGCTGGTAGAGCCGCTGGAATACCGGGAAGAAAAGCGCGTGCGGGAATTTGTGATCGCCATCGATACCTCCGCTTCATGCAGCGGCGCGATCGTAAAAGCCTTTTTGCGCAGGACCTTTGAACTGCTCAAAGAAGGAGAGAGTTTTTTTGAAAAGATCAATATCCATATCCTGCAGTGTGACAGTGAGATCCAGAGTGATGTAAAGATCACGGACCGGGCGGAACTGGAGCATTATCTTACGGACATTTCCCTGCGGGGCTTCGGCGGTACGGATTTCCGGCCGGTCTTTGCCTACGTGGAGAAACTGCTTGAACAGGGCGAGTTTGAAAACTTAAAAGGACTGATCTACTTTACGGACGGCTTCGGCATCTATCCGGCCATGCAGCCGCCTTACGATGTGATCTTTGCCTTTCTGAACGAAGACCGTACGCGGGGGCCCGTACCGCCCTGGAGCATGAAAGTCGTATTAGAGGAAGAAGATCTGGAAGAGAAAAAGGAAACCGAGGAAACGATATGAACATCAGTCAGGCAAAAGAAACCATAAAGAACACCGTACAGTTATATTTAAAGAAAGATGACTACGGCACCTACCGAATCCCGATCGTGCGGCAGCGCCCGATCTTTCTGCTGGGGGCGCCGGGCATCGGCAAGACCGCGATCATGGAGCAGATCGCGCAGGAGATGGGCATTGCCCTGGTAAGCTATTCGATGACGCATCATACCAGACAGTCGGCGCTGGGGCTGCCTTTCATCACACAGAAGAAGTACGGGGAAGAGGAGTATTCCGTCTCGGAATATACGATGAGTGAGATCATCGCGTCCGTCTATGATACGATGGAACGGAGCGGTTTAAAGGAAGGTATCCTTTTCCTGGATGAGATCAACTGCGTGTCCGAAACACTGTTTCCGTCCATGCTGCAGTTTCTGCAGTATAAGGTCTTCGGCCGGCATGCGGTACCGGAGGGCTGGGTGATCGTGACTGCCGGCAATCCGCCGGAGTACAACCGCATGGTGCGCGAATTTGACGTGGTGACCATGGACCGTATGAAACTGGTGGAAGTGGAACCGAACCTGAAGGCATGGCAGCGGTATGCCGGGGAACGCCGGCTGCACGCGGCGGTCTTAAACTATCTGGAGATCCGGCAGGATCATTTCTATGTGATGGAACTGAATGCCAAAGGCCGCAGTTATGTGACGGCGCGCGGCTGGGAGGATCTCTCGGAAATCCTGCTGCTGTATGAAGAGGAAAACCTGAAGGTGGAGGAAGCGCTGATCGGGCAGTACCTTCATAATGAAAAAGTGGTCAAGGAATTTGCGGCTTATTATGAGCTGTTCAATAAATACAAACGGGATTACCGCATCGCCGATATCCTGAAAGGACAGGCGGATGCGGCGGCGGTGAAACGCGCGCAGAATGCAAGGTTTGATGAGCGTATCTCTCTGCTTGGCATGCTTGCCGACCGGGTGGAGACGGATATGCAGGAAGTACTGGCCAGGGCGGATGTTCTCACCACAGTGCAGCCGGTATTGAAAGGAATGAAGGTACAGGCAGAGGGAGGCGCGGATACGGAAGACATCTGCGGCATCACGCATAAGGCGCTGGAGCACCGCAAACAGCAGCGCAAGAAACTCTCCGCCGGCGGCGCTCTGTCCGAGGCACAGCGCAGACAGGAGATCCGTACGGATGCCTTTCTGGAGGAGATCCTTCAGGCGATGAACGCATCTGGTGCAGGTGATGGGAAAGGCTGTTTTGATGCGGCGGCTGCATTGTATACGCAGGCATTGGCCGTTCTGCAGGAAAGCACACAGCAGGTACAGGCGGAACTGAAGGCGCTGTTTGCCTTTGCGGAAGAGGCCTTTGCGGAAGGAAATGAAATGATGATCCTGCTGACCAGGCTGACCGTAAGCAAGACGGCATCGCGCTTCATCGGACTTTTCGGCAGCGAAGAATACCTGCGGCTCTCCAGCGGCATGATGGTATCGGAGCGCAGCGGTGCCCTGAAGGAAGAGATCCTGAAACTGGATCTGTAAAGTATTCATCCGAAGCTGACGGATGAGGTGATAAAATGACAGAATTAAAACTAAGTATCGATAATGCAGACTGCTGCTTTACAATAGACAATGCCGAGGATCCGACCGGTGCGACGCTCACCCGTTTCGATGGTAACCTTGCGGAGTTTTCGCTCCCTTCGGAGATCAATTATGAGGGCAGTATGATCCCGGTTACCGGGATCGGACGAAAAGCCCTGATGGGGAACCGGCGGCTGCAAAAACTTACGCTCCCGGAAGCGCTCATACAGATCGATGACTGGGCGCTGGCCGGGTGCCGGCGGCTTCGGGAAGTAACGATGCCCCGGGCAAAACTCGGAAAAGGTGTATTTCAGGATTGCGAAGGCCTGCGGAAGATCCGGTTTTCCGATGGCGGAAGTGAAGATGTGGCGGCGCTGCTTTCGGAAGTGGCAAGACATGATATTGTCTATCTGCTGGATCTGCCGGCGGCGGGCAGCGCGGAATGGCTGCGGCAGTGGGATGCCTGGCTATTGCGCTTTCTGGAGCAGTCGGATCAGGAAGGGTATTCCGGGCAGGTACCCTGCGGGGAGGAAGATTACGGCACTTCGGATGTGGGTTCGTATGAGAGCGGACGCCGGCGGGAAAAAGCAGAACGCTGCCTGCTGCGTCTTATGTATAAGGAAAGTCTGGATGCGGATCTGGAAAAACGTCTGGCGGATTATATCAGCGGACATACCAAAGGTTCGGCAGAAGGCGAGGAGGCCTGGCAGATGCTTTTAAAGAAGCATCCGGAGGAAAAAGAATGGTATCAGGCATTTGCGGTATCCGGCGGATTGAACGGACAAAACCGGGATGCGCTGCTTGCAGACATTCCGGAAGAATATGCGGAAATGAAGGCATACTTTATCAATCATGGACAGTCGGAGAAAAAGACGGAAGATTTCTTTGCCGGACTGGCATTATAAGCGGAACTGTTTTACGTTGACACTCCCCGGCGAATCGGTTAAAATAGCATTTGGCGGTCCGGGTATATCCGGATCCGGAGTGGGATCATAGCTCAGCTGGGATGAGCGTCCGCTTGACGTGCGGGAGGTCACAGGTTCGAACCCTGTTGGTCCCAGGAAAAGCCACAAAGTAGGTGATACATTGTGGCTTTTTTTATTGGCAGATCTGCCGACTACTATATATAGAAGAGAGGGGACGAATCCTTGCGATTGACATAACTATGCCATAGTGTTATAGTCGCATAAGACATCCGCCGCAGGTAGACCGGCGGTACACAGATCGTAGGAGAAGAATGTTTATGGAAATCGTTTTTACCGGGATCCTGGCAGCTTTGATCTCGTTTGTTGCAACTTTTGTCCTGCTGAAACTGAATTTACCGTTTTTACCCAAAGACGGCGGCAAGACGGCAGTGACACCGGACGGAAAGATCGTGGAAGTAAACTCTGCATCCAGAGGGAAGACCACCGGCGTGGGCCTGTTATTTACCCTGGTATGGTATGTGGTCACGATCGCGGTCTACGGAGTACGCGAGGGCATCAATGAGCAGCTGCTGGTCAATGTGGGGCTGCTGTTTGCCATGACGATGGCCGGCTATCTGGATGACCGTGCCAAGGTGCACTGGAGAGATCTGGTAAAGGGCGAACTGGACCTGATCATTGCGATCGGTGTGACAGCGGCTTTTCTGTTTTATAACGATACGGAAGTCTATTTCTTTCGGTGGCATATGACGCTGCATCCGGTCGCTTATGTAGCACTGGCAATCGTTATGCTCTGGTGTTCCGTCAATGTAACGAACTGCAGTGACGGAGTCGACGGATTGAGTGGCGGAGTTACGATCGTGGAGTGTACCGCATTTTTCCTGATCTTTCCGGATATGCCGAAGGAATACGGCGGGATGGCGCTGACGCTGGCGGGCGCGCTGATCGCATATCTGTTCTTTAACTGGTTCCCGAGTTCCCAGCTGATGGGGGATGGCGGTTCCCGGCCGATCGGGCTGTTTTTGGGAATGCTGGCAATGCAGAGCAAGCATCCGTTCGCGCTGCTGCTCATGTCATTCGTCTTCATTTTTGACGGCGGTGTCGGATTATTGAAGGTATTTTTAAAGAGACGATTGAAGATCGTGATCCTGGAGAAGATACGCTATCCGTTCCACGATCATCTGCGGAAGAATCTGAACTGGAACGTACCCAATACTTCCTTGTTTGCGATCGGCTCCGAAGTGGTATGTACGGTCATCTGCGGAGTGCTTCTGATGCTGTTTGGCGGTTGACGGGAGTTGAATAATCGCTGATTAAATAGTATAATTTATAACTGTTTGGAACCGCTTGAAGCATTTGCTGCGGATGGCGTTACGGATATAGGGAGAGCGGAGACATCGGACGATGAGAAGCGGAAGATGGAAGGGCGTTCTGGCAGCCGTGGGGGCGGCGTTCGGACTATGCGCCTGTGAGTTTATGGGATTGACAACCGGAGAGGAAGAAACTGTCGCAGAGGTTTCCGTGAGCGCGGATGAGATCCGGCTGGAGGAGCAGGCGCCTGCGGCGATGGGCTTTGATGTGGTTGGCGATGCGGGAGAGATCCACGTGGGACCGACCGAACCTGAGCCGGAACCGACTCCGGAGACGGTATCGGAAGATGTTGCTGCAGAAGCGGGAGTTTCCGGAAACAGCGCTTCGGAGAATATGGCGGCTTATGCCGCAGCGGCAGGATCGTATGACCTGACGGCACTGAAAAAAATGAATTTTACGGAAGAACAGATGGCGGAGATCCTGGCCTATTACGACGGGGCGGTCTTTGCGGGGGATTCGGTTCTTCTGGGCTTTCGGAATTATGCGGCCAAGAGCTCGGACGGTTTTTTGAAAAGTCTGAAGTTTTTGGCGGCAGGGTCATTCTCGCTGCACAATGCTTTCTGGCCGGTGAGTAACAAGAGTGTGCACCCGCTGTACCAGGGGGAACAGCATCCGGTGTGGGAATCTCTGCAGCTGATGGAAGCAAAGAAGGCATTTTTGTTCTTCGGCATCAATGATGTAAGTTTGGGAATGGATGAATCCATTTCGCTGTATCCGCAGCTGATCGACAAGATCAAAGAGCTGTCGCCGGATATTGAGATCACGATCATCAGTGCAACCTATACCTTAAAGGATGCCGGTACCAAGGGGCTGAACAATACCAATCTGGCGGCATTTAACGAAGCCATAAAAGCAAAGGCAGAAGAAAACGGCTGGGGGTATATCGATATGGCGACCGTGCTTTCCGACGGGGAAGGCAATCTGGCGGCGCAATACTGCAGTGACGGTTTTGTGCATGAGACCGCGGCGGCTTACGAGGTGTGGACTCAGATGCTGATCCGCTATGCGGCAGACCAGCTCGGGTATGAGACACCGGGAATGGATGAGATCCTGGTGGCACCGGAACCGACAGAGGCGGTATCGGAAAACGAGGCGGCGCAGAGTTCCGAAGAGCCGGAGAGTGTAGACAAAGAGAATTCTGACGAGAATCCCGAAGAGGTTCCGGAAGAGGCGGAGCCGGCGGAAAATACCGCAGAGGAGACTGCGGCACAATAAAACAGAGTTTTGCGCGAGGCAAAACGGGAGGAGAAAAACTATGAAAAAGAATACAGTTTTGGTATGCGGTATGGCGGCAGCATCAATGCTGCTGTGCCTGGCAGGATGCGGTAATGAGAATCCGCCGGCGGGCGGAAATCCGACTCCGACAGCGGCGGTGGTTACGGAGGAGCCGGCACCGACCGAGGAAGCAGCAGGTCAGGCTTTGCTGCCGACCGAGATCTACGAAACGATCAAGACGACATACGAATTGCCGGAGATGTATGAGGCTGATGCCGAATGGCTGATGAACAACTACGGTATCGATGAATCGATGCTTTCAAACTATATCTTTGCGGAAGGAAATGAAGTGCATGCGGACCGTGTGATCATCCTGAAGGTCGCGGACGAAGCGAATGTTTCCGCAATCGAAGAGAAGCTGAACAATGTTTTGGGACAGCTGTCTTCGCCGGAGATGCTTTCCTATCTGCCGGAACAGGCGGATATGATCAAGGCGGCTTCCGTGAAGAAGCAGGGGGATGTCCTGTATCTGGTGATCTCACCGGATGCAGCCGGGATCGAGACCATCATTCAGAACGGTCTGGCAGGAAAATAAGAGAGTAGCGGTATATGGTATTCAGCAGTCTGCCGTTTTTGTTTTTCTTTTTACCGGCATTCCTAATCCTATACTATTTATTTCCCGGCAGGGCGAAAAATTTCGTCCTGCTGGTCTTTAGTTTGATCTTTTATGCATGGGGCGAATCGGTCTATATCCTTCTGATGCTGTTATCGTCCTTTGTGGATTATCTGGACGGTATCCTGCAGGAAAAGTACGGAACGACACTCCTGCGTAAGCGCATCTTTCTGGCAGCTGCGCTGATCATCAATTTTTCCCTGTTAGCATATTTTAAATACGCGGATTTTGCGGTGGGGATCTGGAATAAACTGACGCCATGGGATGCGGCACTGCCCGGCGTGGCCTTACCGGTAGGCATCAGTTTCTATACATTCCAGACCGTGAGTTATTCCATCGACGTCTATAAAGGCCGGGTAAAGACGGAACACAACTATCTGTCGTATCTGACCTATGTATCCATGTTTCCGCAGCTGATCGCAGGTCCGATCGTGCGTTTTTCCACGGTGCAGGAGGAACTGCACAACCGGGAAGTGAACGAGAGCGGCTTCGTCCGTGGTATGAAACGCTTCCTGCTGGGACTTCTTCGCAAGGTACTGATCGCTAATCAGATCGGGGCACTGTGGGATACGATCCGTGTGGCAGACGGGATTTCCGTAGCAACAGCCTGGCTTGGCATTCTTTGCTTTACGCTGCAGTTGTATTATGATTTCAGTGCTTACAGCGATATGGCCATCGGCCTGGGCCGGATGCTGGGCTTCCATTTTCCGGAGAATTTCATTTATCCGCTGAGCGCCACGTCCATTACGGATTTCTGGCATCGCTGGCATATTTCTCTGTCCACCTGGTTTCGGGATTATGTGTATATCCCGCTGGGCGGCAATCGCGCAGGGGTGGCAAAACACCTGCGTAATATGTTTGCGGTATGGTTTTTTACCGGCCTCTGGCATGGGGCATCCTGGAACTTTGTCCTGTGGGGACTGTATCACGGTATCCTTCTGACTCTGGAAAAATATGTATGGGGCAAAGGGCTGGCGAAGCTGCCGAAACTGCTGCAGCATCTGTATGCCATCGTGATCGTGGTATTCGGATTCGGTATCTTTACGTTTGATGATATGGCGGAGATGGGGCAGTATTTTCCGAAGCTGATCGGACTGCCGGGAAATGCTCTGGTCGGAAATGAGCTGTACTGGTATGCCGGAAACTATCTGCCGTTTTTACTGGCAGCCATCGTACTGGCATTTCCGGTCTATCCGTGGTTTCGTAAAAAAACGGCAAAAGCCAATGTGTACCGGAAGAATCTGATCACAATGTGTGGAGCAATGGCATTCCTTGCCTTGTTTGTGGTGGCAGTGGCCAGTTTGGTACGCGATACATACAATCCTTTTTTGTACTTTAGATTTTAATAGAAACCTTGGCTTCTCCCGGGGGGCGGCGTACCGGCCGGGACGGGAGGCGGGAACGCTGTCAGCGAAGCTGATGGATGAGGGGCAATGGAAGATCGAAAACATACTGACAATGAAAAAGAAAAGATTACCATTACCGACCGCGTAGTGGTTTATCTGGTCTGTGCCATGATCCTGTGCTTCGGCATAGCTTTCTTTGTGACGCCGAAAAAGGAGTTTTCGGAGAGCGAGAACCGGACGCTGGCGAAGGCGCCGGAGTTTACTTTTGAAAATGTTAAGAGCGGAAGCTTTACCGATGGCATCGGTACTTATGCTGCTGATCACTTTCCCATGCGTGACAGTTTCTTAAGCATCATGACCGAGACAGAGCGGCTGAGCGGACGCAAAGAGATCAATGGCGTGTACCTGGCACAGGACGG
>JAFWRC010000221.1 GCA_017508825.1 Lachnospiraceae bacterium | reverse complement strand
TCGCCGCACTCAGGATCGTCTGGCCCACACGGCCTTTCAAAAAGCCCAGCTCCCGCAGCGCCTCTACCGTGATCCCTACGGAGGTGGCGGTCATGATGCTGCCGATGAAGAGTCCTTCAAAAAACTCATCGGTCCCCGGTGCCGCAAATCCGTAGATGCTCATATACAGTACTGCACCGCCGATCAGCGGGACCAGTACGCCGGCACATGCGATCACCAAAGCGATCAAACCGGATTTTTTCAATTCCTTCAGATTCGTCTCCAGTCCGGCCGAAAACATGATCAGAATAACACCGATCTCCGCCATCTGATTCAGAAAATCCGAAGGTGCTACCAGATTTAACAGACACGGTCCGACGATCAGCCCGGCCAGGATCTCTCCCACTACCCCCGGCGCCTTACACTTCTTTGCCAGGATGGCCATAAACTTGGCTGACAGAATGATGATCGCGAGATCCCGCAGGATTACATAGGTTTCCATGACATTACGCCTCCATTCGATAATACCACATTTTAAGCGATTAAAACAGCCCAAAGCTTCGCTTCGGGCTGTTCCTTGTGCTACTTTTTATTCGCTATCAGATTATTTCAGTACCAGTTTGCTCCAGGAATCATCCGGTACCAGTGCGATATATGTCTTGCCGGTATTCAGCACGATCTCGGTGCCGTCTTTGTACCAGAATACGGTTCTTTCCGACTCGCCGTATTTTGCCCAGGTGATGGGAACCGCTTCACCGTTCTGCAGAAGGTATGCATCCCACGGATTTGCGATCACACAGTTGTAGATCAGGTAGCCGTTCTCATCGAGTCTGGTGAAGTTGGTCTTCTGCAGGATGACATTCTCAAATGCCAGCGGCGCACCGCCGTTTCCGGCATCCTCATACTTCTTGCCGTACTCATAGTACTCGTACTTACCGGTGCTCTCGTTATACACCAGTCGGGAAGAGTTGTGCGGGAAGCACTGGCTCAGATCCGCTTCCTTTGCTGCAAATGCATCCGAATGGAAATCGGACGGGTTCATCTCGGTATCCGAGAAGAAGAAATGCGGCGTCATATTCTCCTTGTATTCCGTGTTGTAACGAGCAGATTCAATACGCTTGTCCAAACCATCATAGCTCTTGCCGGTCTGCGGGTTGGTATACTTATCAAAAGTGATGTACTCGGTATACTCCATGCTCTTGCCGTTCGGGAAACGTGCAAAACCGCCGCTTAAGTTATTAGTATAAGATCTCTTCACATACTCATCGATGTAGAACGGACCGCCATCGTGGCAAAGCATTGCATTCCACTCTGCGGCCAGCATAAAGTTGGTCGGACGTGCGCTTCGGATACTGCCGAACTGCTCGATCTTTGCCCAGTCCTTTACGATCGGCATCAGTCGGGTGATGCGGTTGTTTGCGGTACTGTTCATCAGCTCATACACGATATCCGCCTGGGATGTACCGTAATGCGGAAGCGCGGTAGACTCGTTATCCACCATGACCGCGATCGGTCTCTGGTTCTTGATATCCTCGCTGATGATCTCGTTGGTCAGCTCGCTGCGATACATACCTGCCGGTACTTCCTCCGGCTTCTCGGTATCCCCTGCCTCGGTGGGTGCTGCGGCTTCGGTCGGCTGGTCACCGTCGGTCGGTAATACCATTGTGGGCTGCGGGGCGATGGTAATATCTATAGGCCCTGACTCCCCGGAACCTGTCGGCTCTTTTCCGCAAGCACTCAGCATCAGAGTAGCCGCTGCGATGCCGAAGATTGCTTTCAGCTGATTTCTTTTCATAATTTTCTCCTCCTGTTTTTCATAGTTTTCACGTGACCTTCCGGTATCTCTCCGTCTCCGGTCACCTCTCCCTTGGTTACTATCCTGTGATAGCAGCCTCCCTTATACTATGAACTGTCTTATGTCTGTATCCAAAATTATTTATGTCAACTGACATAATTCAAATCACATTATACCATATCCTGTCTATAATGCAAGCCCGTAAAAATAGCCCAAAATCGACCACAGGGACGGTTCTTGAGCCACGGGGACGGTTCTTGTGGCTAAAGATCTTTGATCTTGTTGCCACAAGAACCGTCCCCATGGCTCCAAGAACCGTCCCCATGGTCTCTTTCTCACGTCCACGAGAGGATTCGAACCTCCGACCTACCGCTTAGGAGGCGGTCGCTCTATCCTGCTGAGCTACGCAGACACGATCTGCATCCTGACGAATACAGAAACAAACATAAGTTATACTATCAAATCCTGTACAAAATGGCAAGTATTATCGTTGTATTCCTCGCCTTCCCCTCAAGGGGAAGGCAAGTATTTTTTTATTGCGGTATGATCACGATACCGTCCGGGCCGACCTGGAACGGAACACCGTCAAAGTACGCCACGGTATTCGTCTGCATCTTGCCGGTAGCCGGGTCAAAGTAATAGAATACCGGTCCGATCGGGACAAAGCCCGTCATCAGCGTATGTGTGGCCGGATCAATGCAGTAGGTATCTTTGCCGTCCGTTACCAATCCTACCGCTTCCTTGCCGTCCGGGCCGAAGAAGAAGACCAATCCGCCTGCATTTACCAGTCCGGTAGTCATCGCACCGGTTGCCGGATCGAAGTAATAGTTATCCGTACCGATCGTCAGCAGTCCGGTCATCATCACACCGTCTGTGCTGAAGTAGTACGTCTTTCCGTCGATCACCTGCAGACCGCTTACCATCTGTCCGGTCTTCGGATCACAGTAGAATCTTACACCCGAGATTTCCTGCCAGCCGAAGCATTCACGGCCGTCTGTGCCCAGATAGTACTTCGCGCCGTCGATCACCTGCAGACCGGAGAGCTTCACGCCTTCCGCATTTGCATAGAAGTTGCCGGTACCGTCGGTAAACCAGCCGCGCTTCAATGCCCCGGTATCCGGCGCAAAGTAGAACTGCAATTCTCCCGATGTTACCCAGCCTGCCTGCTGCCAGCCGTGCTCGTCAAAGTAGAATGCATCGTTTCCGATCGGCGATATGCCCATCGCCATATGGCCGTCCGGGTAGAAATGATACTTGTGCACACCGTCCTCATACCAGCCGGTGTAAAGCGTTCCGTCTTCCGCAAAAAGGAAGATCTGCTCACCGATCTGGGTAAATCCGGTCGCCATCTTTCCGTCGGTGCCGAAGTAATAACGCTTGCCCGCCAGTTCCTGCCATCCGGTCAGCATACGACCTTCCGCATCAAAGCAGAATCTGCCGTCGCCCAGAGTCGCAAAACAGTTGCTCAGGCGTTTTCCGCTCTGGTCCACATAGTAGCGCGCACCGTTGTAATCCACGAAACGGTTGACCTGCATCTTGTAGTTCTGATAGAAATAAACAGCTCCCTTTCTCTCCAGGAATCCGTTTGCAATGATCAGTTTGGAAAAATCCTTGTACATCAGGTCGATATCCACATCGCCCTTGATGCCCTTGACACGTCCGGTACAGCTGGCCTGCCAGATTGCCGCATCGTCACGGCCGCAGGCATTGGAATAATGTGCCACCCACTTATCGTATCCCAGCGGACCGAATCTGCGGTCATACCAGCTGGTACTGCTGTAGACCATCGGATAATAGCCTGCCGATTCGATCACGGAACAGAAGGTATTGGCTACTGCCGAAAGCTGCTCCGGTGTGAGCTGTTTCTGCTTTTCCGTCTCCAAATCGATGACCACCGGCATGCTCACGGTATGCGGCGCGATCATCGACAGCACATTGCGTGCATCTGCCGCAGCCTCTTCCGGTGTCAGCGCATAGGAATACAGATATACACCGGCTTTTACGCCTGCCTGGGCAGCGCCCAGCATATTTACATCAAAATACGGATCCGGTGTCGTACTGGTACCGCAGCGGATGAACGCGAAACTGTATCCATCCGATTTTACGGCTTTCCAGTCGATCAGTTCCTGATACTTCGAAACATCAATTCCCTTTGCAATGGCGCGATCCGCCGTCAGAGCCGCCTGTGTATTCATCACCGGCTGCAGCAGCACCATCAGTGCCAGCATCATTGTCAGGATGCGCGTAGTGATCTTGCGCTTGCGCGTATTCTGCATATGGTAATCCCCCTTGGTAATAATTTAGTGTAATCTTGTCTCAACACCCCTCATCAGTCAGCTTCGCTGACTACAGTCCTGCTTAGCTCACTTCGTTTGCTAAGCAGGAACCGGTATCCCCCCAGGGGGAAGCCAGGTGCTAAATGGTGTATTTATCGGATCTCAGTCTTGCCGCCCATATACGGCTGCAGTGCCTTCGGGATGCGTACGGAACCGTCTGCCTGCAGATTGTTCTCCAGGAAAGCGATCAGCATACGCGGCGGAGCCACGCAGGTATTGTTCAGCGTATGTGCCAGGTAGTTGCCCTTTTCGCCTTTGATCTTGATGTTCAGTCTTCTGGCCTGCGCATCGCCCAGGTTCGAGCAGGAACCTACCTCAAAGTACTTCTTCTGTCTCGGGCTCCATGCTTCCACGTCGCAGCTCTTTACCTTCAGGTCTGCCAGGTCACCCGAGCAGCACTCCAGGGTACGTACCGGGATGTCCAGGGAACGGAAGAAATCTACAGTGTTCTGCCACAGCACGTCATACCACTTCATGCTGTCTTCCGGCTTGCATACCACGATCATCTCCTGCTTCTCAAACTGGTGGATACGGTATACGCCTCTCTCCTCGATGCCGTGCGCACCGACTTCCTTGCGGAAGCAGGGGCTGTAGCTGGTCAGTGTCTTGGGCAGCTCACTCTCCGGTGTGATGGTATCGATGAACTTGCCGATCATGGAATGCTCGGAAGTACCGATCAGGTACAGATCCTCACCCTCGATCTTGTACATCATATTCTCCATCTCCGCGAAGCTCATAACACCCGTTACCACATTGGAACGGATCATAAACGGCGGGATGCAGTAGGTAAATCCGCGGTCGATCATAAAGTCTCTTGCATAGGAGAGCACTGCGGAGTGCAGTCTCGCGATGTCGCCCATCAGATAGTAGAAACCGTTGCCGCTGGTCTTGTCTCTTGCGGTATCCAGGTCGATGCCGTTTAATTTCTCCATGATCTCGGTGTGGTACGGCACTTCAAAATCCGGTACTACCGGCTCGCCAAAGCGCTCAATCTCCACATTCTCGCTGTCATCCTTACCGATGGGTACGGACGGATCGATCATCTGCGGGATCACCATCATGATCTTCTTCATCTTTTCTTCGGATTCCGCCTGCTGCGCTTCCAGAGCTGCCAGTTTTTCGGCATTCTCGGTCACCTGCTTCTTTACAGCTTCCGCTTCGTCCTTCTTGCCTTCTTTCATCAGGGCGCCAATCTGCTTGGACAGCGCATTACGGCTGGCCTTCAGATCATCCGCTTCCTTCTGCGCATCGCGGCGCTTCTGATCCAGTTCGATCACTTCATCTACCAGCGGCAGCTTCTCATCCTGAAATTTCTTCTTGATGTTTTCCTTTACCGCATCCGGGTTTTCTCTCAGAAATTTAATGTCTAACATGTCCGTCTCCTTCTATGATTACATATAAATATAATTTATTCATTTCCGGTCGCCCGCCGCAGGGCTTCCTGCTCCTCAGGGCTCAGTTCGATATCGCAGGTTCCGTTCTTGATCCGCTTGGTATAGGAGTAACTGCCGGTATTGGAATGCATGGTATTGATCATCACACCGTTGTCCTTCTCATCCAGCAGGGCCAGGCAGTAACTTAAGTTGCCGCCCATCTCCCGGAACGCATCGTATTTCAGCAGGCCGATCTTCTGGATCGCGCCTTCGTGCTTTGTAAAGAGCAGGTCGATATCGTTTGCAAATGCCTTGGAATCCTTCTTCAGACGCTCCACGTCTTTGACCATGTCCTGCATCCGCTCTTCCAGACTCGTTGCCCGCTTGCCGCCCATGAACTTGTCATAACGGGCTTTCATCGCTTCGTAGCGCTTCATCGTTACGACCAGAAGCACGATCATCACGATAAGAAGGATAAATATGACAAGAAAGAGCCAGCCGATATCCAGTCCGCCCAGCCCCACTGCATTAAACAATCTGCTTGCCCCTGTGGGCGTCACTTCCGATCTTAATAAACCCATGCCTTTACTTCAATCTGTCGTACAGCCGCTCGAAATCATCCGTATTATAGAAATCGATCTCCAGCCGGCCGGTATTTTTGTCCTTCAGGGTGACCGCTACTTTCACGCCCAGCGCTTCGGCCATCTTTCCGGCATATTCGTCAAACTGCAGCTGATACTGCGTTAAATCCTGCTTTTTCCTGTCTGCCTTCTTCGGTGCGTTCATCTGCTTTACCAGCTTTTCCACATCCCGCACGCTCATCCGCTTATCAAAAGCGTCCTGCGCCATCTCGTACTGCTTCTCGCTGTCTTCCACACCAAGCAGTGCCCTGGCCAGTCCCATGGAGATCTTCTCATCGATCACCATCTCCTGCACACGGTTGTCCAGCTTGAGCAGACGCATGGAATTGGTGATGGCCGCCCTGCTCTTGGAGACCTTTTCCGCGATCTGGTCATCGGTCATGCCATGCTCTTCCTTCAGGCGCTTAAATGCCTGCGCTTCTTCAATGGCATTCAGATCCTGTCTCTGCAGGTTCTCGATCAGGGAGATCTCATCGATCTCCTGCGCCGTCAGATCCCGGACGATCACCGGCACTTCCTTTAAGCCTGCCAGTTTGGCGGCACGCCAGCGACGCTCACCGGCTACGATCTCGTAATATTCCCCTTTTTTTACCACCAGAAGCGGCTGCAGGACCCCCACCTGGCGAAGGGAATCTGCCAGCTCTTCCAGACCGTTCTCGTCAAATTTCTTACGTGGCTGCTGTTTGTTGCGGTCCACCTTCAGGATATCAACAGACATAAGAGTACCGTCCGCCGGCACCTCCGCCTGTAATGCAGCTGTCACCGTGCTTTCCGCAGGTTTCTTCTGCTCTGTATTCTGCTCTTTTTCCGGTTCCTTCTCCGGAAGCGGGGCCGCGATCTTATTCGGGATCATCACGTCCAGTCCGCGTCCCAGGCCCTTTCTTACAGCCATTCTGAAAATCTCCTTAAGTTATGACAAAAGCAAACTATAGTATATCATAGATCCGGTGCCAGTGCAACCGAGAGAGTATCGACAACCACTACATCGCAAGGCATCCTCCCGCTTCGCGGGCCCCTCCTTAAGATCAACCCAAATACACCAGCAGCACCGAGATATCCGCGGGGCTTACCCCGCTGATGCGGGAAGCCTGTCCCACACTCTCAGGCCGGAATTCCTTGAGTTTTGCCCGCGCTTCCAGACGCAGGCTTTTCACATCGTCATAATCGATATCCGCCGGGATGCGCCGCTCTTCCATCTTCTTGAACTGGGCGATCTGCGCTTCCTGCCTGCGGATGTAGCCTTCGTATTTGATATTGATGTTGACCTGTTCCTGTATCTCCGCAGCTACCTTTGCGGATATCCCGCTCAGTTCCGGGCGCTCCGGATCCAGCTCAGCTACGGTCACATAGTCCAGCTCCGGCCGGCAGATCAGCTCCGCCAGAGAAGTCCCCTTCTTGACGCCTGCCGTACCATGCGCTTCCAGGAAAGCCTGTACTTTTTCGTTCGCGCCCACGATCACCTCGTGCATGCGCGCCGATTCCTTCTCGATCCACTCCGCTTTCTTCAATAGAGTATCGTAGTCTTCCTGCGATACCAGCCCGGTCTCATAACCGTACTTCCGCAGGCGCAGGTCCGCATTGTCCTGGCGCAGCATCAGACGGTACTCCGCCCGGGAGGTCATCATACGGTAGGGTTCCCGGTTCTCCTTGGTCACCAGATCGTCGATGAGTACCCCGATGTAGGCTTCCGAACGGTCCAGGATGAGCGGCTCCTTCCCCTGTATCTTTCTGGCCGCATTGATGCCGGCCATCAGTCCCTGGGCTGCCGCCTCTTCATAACCGCTGCTGCCGTTAAACTGCCCGGCGCAGAAGATGCCCTCGATATTTTTCAGTTCCAGTGACAGTTTCAGCTGCCCGCTGGTCAGACAGTCGTATTCAATCGCGTAGGCATTGCGCACCATACGGCAATGCTCCATGCCCGGAACCGTCCGGTACATAGCCAGCTGCACATCCTCCGGCAGGGAGCTGCTCATGCCGCCCACATACATCTCGTCCGTATGCAGGCCTTCCGGTTCCAGAAACACCTGATGCCGCTCCTTCTCCGGAAATTTCACTACCTTATCTTCAATGGAAGGGCAATACCGCGGCCCGGTGCCTTCGATCACGCCTGCGTAGATCGGGGACCGGTCCAGGTTGGCCCGGATGATCTCGTGTGTTGCTTCCGAAGTGTAGGTCAGATAGCAGTCCGCCTGCTCGATCTGCACGCTCTCCGGATCGGTGGAAAACGAAAACGGTACGACCCGCTTATCGCCATGCTGCGGCTCCATCTTGGAAAAATCCAGACTGCGCCGGTCCATACGCGCCGGGGTACCGGTCTTAAAACGCCGGAGCGGTACGCCATGGGCTTCCAGCGAAGCCGTCAGATGGTTCGCCGCCTGCAGACCGTTCGGTCCGGTATAGGTAATGGCCTCACCGCACAGACACCTTGCCCGCAGGTAGGTTCCGCTGCAGATGATCACCGCCTTGCATTCGTAGAGCGCCCCGGTAAAGGTCCGTACCCCGTAGATCTTCTGCGGCGCATCCGCTTCCCCCAGGTCCCGGTTGGTGATGATCTCGCATACCTCTGCCTGCCGGATCATCAGGTGGTCCTGGTGCTCTAAGTGTTTGCGCATCTCTCTGGTATACTCTGCCTTGTCCGCCTGGGCCCGCAGACTGTGTACCGCCGGTCCCTTGGAGACATTGAGCATCTTCGACTGGATAAAGGTCCTGTCGATCACCTTGCCCATCTCGCCGCCCAGCGCATCCAGCTCGCGTACCAGATGCCCCTTGGAGGAACCGCCCACATTGGGGTTGCAGGGCATGAGCGCGATCGAATCCACGCTGACCGTAAAGATCACGGTCTCCAGACCAAGACGCGCGCAGGCCAGCGCCGCCTCACAGCCGGCATGTCCAGCGCCCACCACGCACACATCCACCACTTCATGGATCGTATTTTTATTTGTGATCTGATTCATCGTTTCTTCCATAATATATATACCTGTAAACAATCCATCCGATTATACTACTTCCCCTCAGGCTCTGCAAGGGTTCCGCGGTGTTTTGCACACAAAAAGCACCCGCCCATCGGGACAGGTGCTTTGCGGTAACCTTCCTTATGCGTCGACAATCTCGCCATTCTCTATCTTCAGGTCGCCCAGCTGCTCCAGCACTTCCTCGCGGAAGGCCAGTTCCTCTTCGTCCTGGAAACCGATGAAGAGAATACGCTCGATGGCATCGCGGTCAAAGAAATACATATTGTCCGGCATCGACATACCTTCCGGATACAGGCATCCTACATAGTCGAAGATGCGGTCGCTTCCGTCCGCCGCCACGACACGGCCGCAGATCATCATATATCTCTCCCCGTCTTTCAGCTTTACAATGGAACCACACGGCAGTAAATCCTGATATTTCATATCTTTTCCCTCCTATAATACAAAGCTCTTCTTTGATCCTTTATTCTTGATCTCATTACCGTCTTCTTCCGGTTGTTTCTTTGCGGATTTTTTATTTTCCTTATCCGCTTTCAGTTTTTCTTTCAGTGCCTTACGCTGCGCCCTGCGCTCTTTCCATTTCCGGAACTTGTCGACCGCGCCGCTCCAGTCGATGGACACTTCGAAGCCTGCACCGAGTCCCAGTGCTGCGCCGAGACCAAAACTGAAGTTTTTCGAGGTTGCGGTGAACTTTGCCGTTCCGCCGACACCCAGTGCCTGCCCGGTCAGTTTGCCACCGAAGCGGACACCAAAGATGCTGACGCCGCCGCTCACGCTGCCCTTGTAAACCGCTGCATTCGCTCCCAGTTCCGCACTGACGCCAACGCCTTCCACGTCCTTTCCTTCGTCATCCTTGTAACGGATCATTCCGACACCGCCCTGCGCTTTGGCACTGGCTGTCGCGACATTACTCTCCGTTTTGATATCCCCCTTGAGCCTTCCGTTCTTCGTCTGCAGCGACATCTTGGAAACCACACGCAGGCCGGATGCTTCCGCCGATGCCACACCGTACAGCTTGGTTTCCCAGAGCTTGCTCACGGAAAAGCTTGCGCCTACATCCATGGAAGCCTTTGCATTTACCAGACTGGCATGGGTACTGCACTGGAATCTTTCGCCGGCACTCTTGTACTTTCCGCCAAACTTGAGCCCACGTACCTTACCCTTGACAACATTCATTCCAAAGTCCAGGCCGGTAGCAGTTTCCTTGTCCTTCGTTTCCCCGGTCCTCCAGTCATGTACTTTGGCAGTTCCGTCCGAGGAAGTTAACTTCCACTTCTTTTTGATCAGATTCGACGGACTGAAGGCGGAAAGAAAACTCTTCAGCTTATCCGCTTTGCCGGATCCCTTCTCAAACTTCTTCCCGTGATCCTCATAGGCGGTAAGGAACTCGAAGGTTGTCGTTACCCCTCTGTCCTCCACACGGTTCTTTACGTAGTTGGCTTCGTTCCTGGTGGCTTCTTTCTTCTGCTTGATGCCGTAGGCCCCCATCTCCTTGAGAGTCTTCATCTGGTCGTACATCTTCTTTTTATCTCCGGCAACATTTACCTGATCTGCCCGATCCTGCAGGTCATCCGCCGACATCTTATTCAGCTTTCTTTCTTCCTTTTCATTCAGTTTGGTATATTCCGGGTTCCGGAGCAGTTCCGCGCGGGTATCCATATATTGC
>JAFWRC010000220.1 GCA_017508825.1 Lachnospiraceae bacterium | reverse complement strand
GCTGGAAATAGTCATTCCACATACGCTGCATTTTCATTCTGTCGTTGTTCTTTGTGTCGTACGCCATACTGCGCCAAGTGTCTAACAGTGCCATTTTCTTTCTCCTTTAAACTTCTTTTTCATAATGTTTTATTTTTTGATCAATGCAATGGCGTCTCTTACCGATTCCACTGCTATGATCTTTAAACCTTTTACTTTACCGACCCGTGCGGCATTGCTCTTCGGCAGCACACAGATCTCATACCCCAGTTTCGCAGCTTCATTCACACGCTGCTCTACCATATTAACACCACGGACCTCTCCCGACAATCCCACTTCACCAAATGCCAGCAGTTTATCGTTGACCGGCAGGTTCAGAAAGCTTGATACAATGGCCATCGCAATCGCCAGATCCACTGCCGGTTCTACGATACGCATACCACCGGCGATGTTCACATAGGCATCACAGCTGCCAAGATGCAGGCCCAGCCTTTTTTCCAATACCGCCATCAACAGATTGATACGATTCAGATCTGCTCCCGATGTCTGCCGCCTTGGCAGCCCGAAACTGGTCTGGCACACGAGAGCCTGTACTTCCAAAAGAAGCGGTCTCGTGCCTTCCATCGTACACGCCGTTACCGTACCGCTCGCATCCTTCGGCCGGTCATTTAAGAGATACTCCGAAGGATTGGGCACTTCCTGCAGCCCCTCTCCGCGCATCTCAAACACTCCGATCTCATTGGTCGAACCGAATCGGTTCTTCACGCCACGCAGGATCCGGTAGGATGCGTGACGGTCGCCTTCAAAGTAAAGCACCGTATCTACCATATGCTCTAAGATTCTCGGTCCCGCGACCGTGCCTTCCTTGGTCACATGCCCTACGATGAAGATCGAGATGCCCAGTGATTTGGAAAGCTGCAGCAGCACCGCGGTGGATTCCCGCACCTGGGATACGCTGCCCGGCGTGCCTGCCACATCCTCATTATACATCGTCTGGATGGAATCAATGATCACCACATCCGGTTTTTCCTTTTTCAGGATACTGCCGATCTCGGTTAAGTTGGTCTCGCACAAAAGACGGATGCCGTCGCCAAACTGACCGATACGGTCTGCACGCATACGGATCTGCTTTAACGATTCCTCTCCGGAGATATAGAGCACTGCCTGTCCTCTGGCAGAAAGTTCCCGGCATGCCTGCAGCAGCAGCGTGGATTTTCCGATGCCCGGATCTCCGCCTACCAGGATCATAGAACCCGGCACGATCCCTCCGCCCAGCACACGGTCCAGTTCCCCGATCCCGGTGCATACGCGGTCTTCTTCGCTTAGGCTGATCTCCGAAAGTGCCTTGGGTTCTGCCGTTTCACGGCGTTCCCCGAAGGTTCCGCCTTTTTGTGAAGCAGCGGTCGATACCTCGTGCTCCGCAAAGGTATTCCAGGTCTTGCAGGCGGGGCACTGCCCCATCCATTTGGCCGATTCGTATCCGCATTCCTTGCAGAAAAAAACTGTCTTACTCTTTGCTTTCGCCATCTTATGCTTTCTTGATCTGTACCTGTACTTCTCCGGCGCCTGCCAGCTCTACGCTCAGGGACAGCTTGCCGCCCAGATTGGTCTTCATATGACCTGCATCGGCTCCGGCTACGATCACCTCATATTCTGTATCTTCTGCCAGTCCAAGCGTGATCTGTGCATCTTCCGGACCTTCTACCACAAAAGTGATACCATCTGCCGTCTCTTCAAAATTCGTTACAGATGTGCCCGGTACGGATTCATACAGCACCAAGCCGTTCTTTTCCAGACGTGTGATCTCGTTAAAAGTCTTAACTTTCAACAGATCACCTGCATGCTGAAAATCCTCTACCTTGGACTTGCTTGCCAGGGTGTAATCCCCGAAGCTGATCTTTCCGTCTGTCTCTGCACGAAGTAATTCTTTTACTACTGCCATTTGTTTCTCCTCCGATACTTTTTATTGACGTTCTGTTTAAGTTTTTCTACATCAACGCAGCCACTCATCCGTCAGCTGCGCTGACACCTTCCCCCAAGGGAGAAGGCATGATTTATAATGCCTTTTTACCTACTTTCTCACTCTTATTCACAAATACGATCTTGCCGTCTTTCAGTGCGGTTGAGACTGTGTCTCCGAAACCGATGCGGCCCGAAAGCAGTTCCTCCGCCAGCGGGTCTTCCAGCTGTGTCTGGATCGCGCGTTTCAATGGTCTTGCCCCCATCTTCAGGTCCGCGTACTTCTCGATCAGATGATCCTTTACGGCCGGTGTGATGGTAAGTGTGATCTCCATCTGGTCACTGCAGCGTCTGGTCAGATCCTTTGCCAGAAGCGTTACGATCTTTTTCAGATCCGCCTTCTTTAGCGGATGGAATACCAGGATCTCATCAATACGGTTGATGAATTCCGGCTTAAAGATCCGTCGTACCTCTTCCATCACGCCCTGCTGCATGCGTTCGTAATCCAGCTTCTCATCGGCTTTTGCCGTAAAACCAAGCTGCTTGGGTGCAATGATGCGCTGTGCGCCCGCATTGGAAGTCATGATCAGGATCGTGTTCTTAAAGGACACCTTGCGTCCCTGCGCATCGGTGATATGACCGTCATCCAGCACCTGCAGAAGGATATTAAATACGTCCGGGTGCGCTTTTTCGATCTCATCAAAGAGCACGACGGAATATGGATTCTGACGTACCTTTTCCGACAGCTGTCCGCCTTCTTCATATCCGACATATCCCGGCGGTGAACCGATCAGTTTGGATACCGAATGCTGTTCCATATATTCCGACATATCCACCCGGATCAGGGAATTCTCCGATCCGAATACCAGCTCTGCCAATGCTTTGGATAATTCCGTCTTACCTACGCCGGTAGGTCCCAGGAACAGGAACGAACCGATCGGTCGTTTCGGATCCTGCAGCCCCACACGTCCCCTGCGGATCGCACGTGCCACGGCTCCCACCGCTTCTTCCTGTCCGATCACACGCTTATGCAGTGTTTCTTCCAGTTTCAGCAGACGTTCGCTTTCCTTTTCTGCCAGTTTCCGTACCGGTATTTTGGTCCAGATACTTACCACTTCCGCGATCGCATTTTCATCCACGGCACTTTCATGGCCGTGTGTTTTGCGCTCGTGATCGTTTTCCATTTTCAGAAGCTTCGCCTTCAGCTTGGCCTGTTCGATCCGAAGCTCCGCTGCCTGTCCGTATGCTTCGATACGGATGGAACGCTCGATCTGGTCATCCTTTTTGGCAATCTCTTCCTGCAGGTTCTTCAGTTTCTCCGGCAGGATCATTCCCTTCAGTTTCTTAGCCGCTGCCGCCTCATCGATCAGATCAATGGCTTTGTCCGGCAAAAAACGATCATTGATATATCGTTCCGAAAGGCGTACTGCCGTTTCAATCGCTTCCGGCAGGATCGTTACGCCGTGATGCTCCTCATATTTGGGTGCCACGCCCTTTAAGATCTCGATGGCTTCTTCCACCGTAGGCTCTTCCACGGTGACCGGCTGAAAACGTCGTTCCAGAGCCGCATCCTTGGAAAAGTACTTCCGGTATTCCGCGATCGTCGTTGCACCGATCAGATGGATCTCACCTCTTGCCAGCGCCGGTTTTAAGATATTGGAAGCATCAATAGAACCTTCCGCTCCGCCGGCTCCGATGATCGTATGAATCTCATCCAGGAACAGTATCACATCGCCGCTGCCGATCACCTCGGCCATAAGGCGTTTTAATCTCTCTTCAAATTCACCACGGTAACGGCTGCCCGCCACCATTCCCGACAGATCCATCGTGATCAGCCGTTTATCTTTTACCGTATCCGGTACTTCTCCTGCTGCGATACGGCTGGCGATCCCTTCTACGATCGCCGTTTTTCCCACTCCCGGTTCACCGACCAGACATGGATTGTTCTTCGTCCTGCGGCTTAAGATCTGGATCACGCGCTGGATCTCACCGGTCCTGCCGATCACCGGATCCAGTTTTCCGTCTTTCGCCATCTTCGTCAGGTCCTTGCCGAACTGTTCCAGCATCGGTGTGGACTCTTTTCCGGCGCCGCCCCGATTCTTATTCTTCGCGATCTTTTTGATATACGCTGCGGCATCCGGTCCCATATATGCAATGGCGTCCTTCAGAAACTTGCCCATATCCAGACCGCATGCATACAGAAGACGCAGTGCAATGCAATCCGAAACAGATATAATCGCCAGGAGCAGATGTTCCGTACCGGTAGCCGCCGCTTTGGTCTCTCTTGCGATCTGATGGGACATATTCAGCACTTCCAATGCTTTGGCAGAATAATCCCTGCGTTCTTTGATCAGCAATCCGCCCTGCGGTGTCAGTGTTTCCCGCATCAGCTCCTGCAGGCGGTTTTCAAAGATCTGGTTTTCACGCAGCAAAACAGCTGCCACGCCTGTTCCTTCCCGAAGCAGACCTGCCAGTATATGTTCCGTCCCTATATATCCGGCATGATACTCTCTGGAAATCTTTTCCGCAAAGCTCAATGCCGTCTGTGCTTTTTCGGTAAACTCTGATTGCACTTTTCCAACCTCTTATGTGTATTATATCAAACGCAGCGCCCAAATACAACGATAACTATCCGGAACCAAGCTGCCATTCCGAATAGTTATCCGATTTTTACCAGATTACTTTCGATAATCCGTCTTCTTATTCTTCGTCATCATTTACCGGTCTGCTCTGACGCTGCTGCGGTCTCTGAGCGCCGCCCTGCGGGCTGCGTCTGGTCACCGGTGCTCCGCCCTGCGGATTTCTGCGTACCGGCTGGCCCTGTCTCGGTGCTCCCTGGCCCTGACGCGGCGCGCCCTGACCCTGACGCGGCTGACCCTGTCTCGGCTGTGCCGGACGCTGCGGTGCGCCCTGCTGAGCCGGTCTCTGCTGCGGTCTTACTGCCTGCTTCTTTACTACCGGACGATAATCTTCTTCGTCATCATCCTCTTCATCATCATCATCATAATCGTCGTCATCATCGTCATCGTCATTGTTATGGCCGAACGCTTTGACTGCCAGGAAACCGCATGCGATCAGAAGGATTGCGATCACTGCGCCCATTACGATCACGATCGTTGTGGATACCCCCTGCACCGGCGCTGCTTCGGTCTGGCCTGCAGCCGAATTCAGTAGGAAATCCGTGTAACGGATCCAGCGGCCTTCTGCGGAATCATACAGATACCAGCCGGTATTGCCTTCCGGAGAAGACGCGTAGAAAATATAGAATACATCATTGGTCCATGCGCTTACTTCGCGTCCGTTGATACGGATCTTTACATCGTGAAAACCATCCGGAAGCTGCGGTGCCTGCGGATTGCCGTCCTCACCGTTCTGCGGCTCCATCGGGGAAATGCTGCCGGAAACTACCGGTGTCGTTGCATCCGATCCGGTTTCTGCCGGTGCTGCATCGCCGCCT
>JAFWRC010000027.1 GCA_017508825.1 Lachnospiraceae bacterium | reverse complement strand
ATTTCCTCCCTTTTTGCCCACCCGAAATGCGGGCATAATAATGCTTATTTATTGTAGTCGGAAATACCCTTTTCGTCAAGTAATAAAGGGGTTTCAGCGGTTTTATGTAACCCGAAAAAGTGTATAAAAAATACGCCCCGCAGGACGTATTTTTTTACATGGCTATGTTATGACAACCGGAAGGCATGTGTTTATTCGTGAGCTCTGCAAGCTGCCTCATACTCTTCCACCGTATCGATCTCGGTGATCTGCTCACGTGTCACCGGATGTACCGTCAATGCAAATTCGGAAATGTGCATATTTACCACATCGTCCCAGAACAGATCCTCGTAGCCGTCCGCGCCGTATTCCTGCTCGATGAAGTCTGCCAGGCGCTTTGCCTCCTCCGCCGTCCAATAGGATATGCCCGCCATATTATAGACGTCGGTGCCGTTCTTGCCGACGCGTGTGATGATGCCGTTCTCATCCTGCTCAAAGATCCAGTCATCGGAAAAACCTTTTTCAAAACGCCCGAAATAGCAGGCTTTCTTCAGGTCCGCGCAGAGCAGATCTTCATCCGTCACCAGAAGGTCCGCTTCGCAGATAAAGCAGGCGCCTTTCCTCAGCACTTCTCTCGCCACATAGACGGAAGAGATATTGTTCACGGTCTCAAACACCGTGTTTTTCAGCAAGGTGATGCCTTCGTATTTTTCCTGCAGTCCCCGGAACCGGTCCCCCAGATAGCCGGTCACGATGTATATTTCCTTCACGCCGCGCTTATGCAGTGCCAGGATCACGGTTTCGATCAGGGCTAATTCCCCTACTTTCAGTAAAGGCTTCGGGGTATCCGCCGTATACGGCCGCAGCCGCGTGCCCATCCCGGCTGCCATTAAGATCGCATATTCTGCCATATCAGATCTCCTCGATCAGGGAAATGACCTTCTTGATGGACATCAGGCGGTCATCCACCTCTTTTGCCCTGTGATATTTTAAGATATCCTTCGCCGTCTGTTCCATCGCCGGGAATGCACTTCTCGTCAGCTGGTTCGCATAGATGACAATGTTTACGCCATGCTCTGCCAGTTCTTCCTCGGTGATCACGTTAAACGAAGTAGGTACGACCACGATGGGCGTCTCTTTATTGTCTGCGCGGAACTTATCGCAGAATTCCAGGATCTCTGCCGGATCCTTCTTGCGGCTGTGGATCATGATGCCGTCCGCGCCGGCTTCCACAAACGCATGCGCACGTGTCAGTGCATCTTCCATGCCACGCTCCAGGATCAAGCTCTCGATACGCGCGATGATCATAAAGTCATCCGTCAGCTGCGCTTTCTTTGCCGCACGGATCTTTTCCTGGAAATGCGGGATATCATCCTGTGTCTGCTCCACCTCGGTGCCAAACAGAGAATTCTTCTTCAGTCCCGTCTTATCCTCGATAATGACCGCGGATACGCCCATACGCTCCAGAGAACGCACGGTATATACGAAATGCTCGGTCAGCCCGCCGGTATCCCCGTCAAAGATGATCGGCTTGGTCGTGACTTCCATCACATCGTCAATGGTCCGGAAACGGGAGGTCATATCCACCAGCTCGATATCCGGCTTACCCTTGGCCGTAGAATCGCAAAGGGAAGAGATCCACATCGCATCGAACTGGTCCAGACCGCCGTCACGCTCAACGACCGTCTTTTCCGCGATGAGACCGGTCAGTCCGCTGTGCACCTCGATGGCCTTTACCTGTCCGAGTTTCAACAGCTGGCGCAGACGCTTGCGACGATACTCCGGCATCATCAGCTTCTCGCGGATCTTTGCGTCCTCGCGCTTTACGTTTTCATTATAGGTATATGGCACATCGATGATCTCGCCGCCGTACTCTTTCAAAAGCTTCTCTACATTCTCACGGATCACGTTTTCCGGCTCATTCTTCCAGTTATCACCGTGGATAACATAATCCGGCTTCAGCTCTTTGATCACCTTATCATAGAAGATCTCATCCTGCGTAACCACCTTTGCCACGCCCGGGATCGCCGCCACCATCGCCTTGCGTTCCTCGAAGCTCTTGGTCGGGAAACGGTTGTAACGCACACTGGACTTGTCATCCAGCACACCAACCGTCAGCTCGCCGTACTTCTGCGCTTCGTTGATGATATTAAGATGACCTTCATGAATAATGTCGGTGCAAAAACAAGTGTAGACTGTCTTCAAGATAAATCTCCTCTCGTATCGGTATCGCAAATCCCCTCATCCGGCGCTACGCGCCACCGGTCTCGCCTGCCGGCTCGGTCCGCGCTAACCGTGTGCCACTGGCACACAGCGCCCCCAGAGTGGGAAGGCAAGATGGACTAATCGTTATACTTTGCAGGGATCTGAATGTTATATGTCCTGCATGCTTCTTCGAATACTTTGAAGAAGTCATGGATATCCGCCTCGTCAATGGCTCCCAGTGCACACAGGCGGAAGGTATTGGTCGTAGAGATCTTGCCCGGATAGATCGTAAAGCCTCTCTCATAGCAATAATCATGCACCTTCGTAAAATCCCAGTTCGGATCGTCCGGAT
>JAFWRC010000219.1 GCA_017508825.1 Lachnospiraceae bacterium | reverse complement strand
TTCGGGACGCAGAGGTCGCAGGTTCAAATCCTGTCGCATCGATTAAAAGGATTGAAGAAGATTCAATCCTTTTTTTTCACTTTATAAAAAGATGATATATTCATTTTTCGGAAAGAAGAACGGAGATTTATGAACCGATGTGTGATCGCGGGGGCAGCCGATATTGCGGATTATGAACGGATCCGTGGCAAACTCCGGGAAGATGATTTTTTTATCTACTGCGATGGCGGATTGAAACATATGGCAGGGCTGGAACGGACACCGGGACTGATCGTCGGGGATTTTGATTCGGCGCAGGATCCGCATCTGGATGTGGAGACGATCGTACTGCCCTGTGAAAAGGATGATACCGATACGGTCTATGCGGTAAAAGAAGCGGTGAAACGCGGATATGAGGAGTTTCTCCTGATCGGGGTATGCGGTGGCAGACTGGATCATACCCTGGGAAATGTGTCGATCCTTCTGTATCTGGATTCGATCGGAAAGAAGGCTGCGATCCTGGATGATCATTCTGAGATGGAACTCATCTCCGGGCAGACCGTCCGGGTCGAAGACAGGTATCTTTATTTTTCGCTTCTGAATATCAGCGGATGCGCGGAAGGGATCACAATACGGAACGCAAAATATCCGCTGGAAGAAGGCACGATCCGTTCGGAGTATCAATACGGGATCAGCAATGAAGTGCTGCCCGGAAAAACAGCGGAGATTTCCGTAAAGAAAGGAAATCTGCTTCTGATAAAGATCGATCGCGAATAAGGAATGTGTTTGCCCCTGCCGGAAGGCGGGGGCTTATTGTTGATAAAGTTGTTTAAAAGTTGTCGATAAAACCTCTTGTCAAAAAAATCTGTCTGTGCTATCATTCGTCATTGTCAAGGCAGAGATATCTGCGGAAATCTGTTGAATCCATTGTCGGATAGTCATCAACAGAATCCCATTTGATGTAAAATACGTTTTTTGAAAATCAGTTGTTGTGTGCAGTAGTTTTTTTAGCAGATTTCTTTTACGGAGGATACGGATGTTTGCAGTATTGATCTCGTGTCTGCTCGTCTTTTCGGTTTCGGCAGACCTGATGACGGACAGAATACCCAATGCTTTGACAGCAACAGGACTGACGGCCGGTCTGCTCCTTGCATTGGAGCGGGCAGGTCCGCCCGGACTGTTTACGGTGTTTAAGGATGTGTTGTTCATGTTTTTTCTGACCTTTCTATTGTTTCGTTTGCATGCGATGCGCGGCGGTGACGGAAAACTGCTGTGCGCGTTGACAGCGCTTCTGGGATTTCAAACAGGCATTTCCATTCTGCTGTATTCCATGTTACTGGCATCGTTTTTCGGCGCAGGAGTATTCCTGTGGCGGATGTGTAAAAAGAAGAAAGAAGCGGGAGATAAGGAACAAAGTCACGGCAATTCGGGACGGACATGGACAAAGATCCATTACAGTGTACCGATCATGCTGGCGACACTGGTCTGTCTGCCAAAGATCATATAGGAGAAATAGATATGAAAAAAGAACGGATGGCAATCTGTGATAATGATGAGAAATATGTTTACCGCCTGCAGGAATTATTGGAACAGAGGAGTTCTTTTCCTTTTGAGATCAGCGTTTTTACCGGGGAAGACAAACTCCCGGAAGATGTCAGAGGCGAGAAATACCGGCTGATCCTGGCGGGGGAAACGTTTTATGAGAGGATGATGGAAAAGGGTATCCGCGAAGAACAGCTGCTGCTTCTGAAAAGCAGCGAAAAAATGCCGCAGGTGAAGGAGTATATCTGGAAATACCAGTCCGGTGATAAGATCCGGCGGCAGATTGCCGAATATGCGGCTAAGCAGGCTTCCGGAGAGGATGTATTTATTCCGGGACGGAAAAAGGGAACACTGATCGGGATCTTTTCGCCGGTGTGCAGAGAACTGCAGTCATCGTTTGCATTACTGCTCGGACAGCATCTGGCGAAACAGGGAAGCGTGTTATATCTGAATTTTGAGTCTTTTTCCGGACTGGGGAAAATGCTCGGCGATACGCAGGGCCGTGATCTGACGGATCTGGTCTATTATATGGAAGGCGGCAGGGAACGGCTGGCCTGCAAGCTGGAAAGCATGGTGGGTCATCTGAATGGTCTGGATTATATCTCGCCTGCGTTTTCTTTTGTAGATCTCTCGGAGGTGAAGGAGGAGAGCTGGATGCTGTTGCTGCAGACCATAAAAGAGATCGGAAACTACGATCACATCCTGCTGGATCTTTCCGAGAATGTACATGGAGTGCTGAACATTCTGCGGGAATGTGAAAAGATCTTTACCTTAAGTCACAGGGAAGGGATGGCAAAGGTACAGCTGGCGCAGTACGAGGATCTGCTGCAGAAACTGGATTATGAGGATATCCTGCAACGCACGCAGAAGTGTGAACTGCCGGCATTCGGCAGGCTTCCCGACAGTGTGGAGGAATTGCCGCACAGCGAAATGGCGGCCTATGTAAAGGGCGTATTAAAGGAGGCGCAATGGTGACGGACAGAGGAGAGATCCGGGAAAAACTGAAAGAGATGATCATGGACCGGATCTGTTATGACCGTGAAATGACGGACGAAGAGATCCGGGAGATCGTGGATGATGCGCTCGTTCAAAACGGCCGGGAGCTGTCGCTGACACTGAAAGATAAGCAGGAGCTTTCCAAAGAACTGTTCTATGCGATCAGGCGGCTGGATATCCTGCAGGAGCTGACGGATGATCCGAAGGTGACGGAGATCATGATCAACGGAAAAGACCATATCTTTATTGAACGGAACGGCAGGCTGTATCGCTGGGAAAAGCAGTTTTCCTCCAAGGAGAAACTGGAAGATGTCATTCAGCAGATCGTGGCAAAATGCAATCGTACCGTAAACGAAGCATCTCCTATCGTGGATGCGAGACTGGAAAACGGATCGCGCGTCAATGTAGTGCTGGCTCCCATTGCGCTGAACGGACCGATCGTTACGATACGGCGCTTCCCGGAGAAACCGATCCAAATGGAAGATCTGAAACGGTTTGGCGCGATCACACAGGAAGTGATCGATTTTCTGAGACAGCTGGTAGTCGCCGGCTACAATATCTTTATCAGCGGCGGTACCGGCAGCGGTAAGACAACATTTCTGAATGCTCTTTCTGATTTTATCCCAAAGGACGAACGTATTATCACAATCGAAGACAGCGCCGAACTCCAGATCCTGGGAGTTCCGAATCTGGTGCGTTTAGAGACCCGGAATGCAAACGTGGAGGGCTGTAAGGAGATCACGATGCGGGATCTGATCAAGTCGAGCCTGCGTATGCGCCCGGACCGGATCGTGGTCGGAGAGGTGCGCGGCAGCGAAGCACTTGATATGATCCAGGCTATGAACACGGGGCATGACGGTTCCTTATCTACGGGGCATGCCAATAGCGCGGCGGATATGCTGAGCCGTCTGGAGACCATGATCCTGATGGGAATGGATCTGCCGCTGTCGGCGATCCGCGGGCAGCTGGCCAGTGGGATTGATGTGATCGTGCATCTGGGCCGGCTGCGGGATAAGAGCAGGAAGGTGTTGCAGGTTGTGGAAATACTGGACTATGCGGATGGGAAAATCGAAACGTCCGTGTTGTATGAATTTCAGGAAGGAGGGGAGGATGCGCATGGGAAGATCATCGGAACACTTGCAAAGTGTAATCCGCTTCAGAGAACAGAAAAACTCCGGGCCGCCGGATTATGATGACTACCGGCTGAGTACTGCGGAAACATTGTTCTGTCTTTTGCAGGGAGTCGGGATCCTGGCACTGTTCTCTTATGTGTTTTACCGTTCGGCGGCCGTATTCGTTCTGCTGCTCCCGGCGCTTCTGACGTTTCTGTCCTATCGACGCAGATCCTATATCAAAAAGAGAAAAGAAGAACTGACCTTGCAGTTCCGCGAGATGATGCATGCCGTGATCGCAGGGCTTCAGGCAGGGTATTCGATCGAGAATGCATTTGTGCACGCGCATGAGGATATGCGTCTTTTGTATGGGGGAAACGCGCTGATCTGCGCAGAACTGCTTCTGATCAACCGGGAGCTGGGCAATAACAGGAATCTGGAAGATGTCCTTACAGGTCTTGCGGAGCGGGCGCATATTCCGGATATCCGGGATTTTGCCGAGGTATTCCGTATTGCCAAGCGAAGCGGAGGGGATCTGCCGGGAATACTGAAAAATACGGCGGATCTGATCAGCGAAAAAATTGAAGTGCACAGAGAGATCGCGACGCAGATCAGCGCGAAAAAAATGGAACAGACGATCATGGATCTGGTTCCCTTCGGGATCATTCTGTATATCGACGCTACTACGCCGGGATTTTTTGACTCGCTGTATCACAATGCGGCGGGGATGGCATTGATGACTGCATTGATGGCGGTATATCTGGCAGCCTATCTGATGGCAGAGAAGATACTGGATATCGCATATTAAAGAGATAAGCAAAAAAGGAGAAAAACAGATGGAATGGATCGCGGTATGTGTGCTGGTGCTTTTGGCTGCACTTGGCATATGCGCAAGGAAAGAACCGATACCGGACGCCTGTGATGCCTCGGCGGTCACAAAGCCGTTTTACAAAATGGCGGTATTTCTGGAACGGAAACTGTCGAAACCGGCCGGAATACGGAAATGCCTGTTTCAGAAAAATGCAGAGAATATACGTCTGCTGGATCCGGCAGGAAACGTGCGGGAGAAAGTATCTCTGCAGTTTATCCATAAGACGGGATTGTGTCTTTTACTGCTTGGCGTGGGAATGCTTTTGTGCCTGGGGATCTCGTACAGCGAATCGCAGGAGCACACCTTGGAGGACGGAAATGCACTGGTACGGAAAACTTATGGAAAAGGCCGTTATAACGTGGCTCTGACAGCGGTGGTCGAAGAAGACGGAGATCCGTCACGGACCATGGAAGAAACGATCGATGTGGAGGTGCTGCAGCGGGAGTATACAACGAAGGAGCTGGAAGCGATGCTGCCGGCTTTTCAGGAAAGGCTGGAAAACGAAGTTCTTTCCGGAAATGAAAGCGCGGATCACGTATGCAGGGACCTGAACCTGATCGATGCTGTCGCGGATTACCCGTTTACGGTGGAATGGAGCTGCAGTGACCATTCGCTGATCGATCATAAGGGCCGGCTGAAAGAAGAAATCCCGGAAGAAGGGGCGCTGCTGACGCTGGATGCAAAGATCAGATGCGGGGAATTTGAGGCGCATTATGATTTTGGCGTGATGGTATGGCCGAAGGAACTCGCCGGTGAGGAAGGCATACGGGAAAAAATCCGGGAGGCGCTCCGCCTTGCGGATGAGAACAGCCGTACTTCGGACAGGTTTACACTGCCGGCAGAAGCGGACGGTATAAAGATCGTCTGGAGAGAAGAGAAAAAGAGCAGCGTGTTTGTATTGATCCTGCTGGTATTGGCGGCAGCTGCCGGCGTGTATCTGGGAAAAGACAAAGACCTGGAAAAACAGGTGAAGGAACGGGATGCGCAGATGACCGGCGATTATCCGGAAGTAGTCAGTAAGCTGTCCCTGTATGTGGGGGCCGGTATGACCGTGCGTCTGGCGTGGAAAAAAATGGCGCTGGAATATCTGAAAAAACAGGAAAAACAGAAGGAGGAAAATGCAAATGCGAAGAACAAAAGGAGTTCAAAAAGCAAAGAACAGGAAGATGCTAAGCGATATGTATACGAAGAAATGGTATTCACACTGCGCGAAATGGAAAGCGGTGTCGGCGAATTACAGGCCTACCAGCATTTTGCGAAACGCTGTCGGCTGCAGAAGTATGTAAAGCTGGTTTCTTTGCTGGAGCAGAATGTAAAGCTGGGGGCAAAGGGTTTTTTGGAATCTTTGCGGAAAGAAAGCAAAGAAGCGCTGGAAGAGCGGCGGAGCAATGCGAAAACATTGGGAGAAGAAGCGGGGACAAAACTGCTGGTCCCGATGATGCTCATGCTCGCGATCGTAATGGTGGTGATCATTGTTCCGGCATTTATGTCCATTTAGACAGGCGGGCTTACTGCGGGATGTGGGATGTGACATAACGGAACGGTGTTTGCAACATAAACAGAGTTCGGAAAGGAGGATAAGGAAATGGAGTCGGTGAAAGAATACCTTCAGGATGAAGAAGGCATGGGTACCGTGGAAGTCATCCTGATCATTGTGGTTCTGGTCGGACTGGTACTGATCTTTAAAAACCAGATCATATCGATCGTAAATGATCTCTTTGACGGTATCGTGTCCAAATCATCACAGGTGGCAAGCTGATCATAACGGGGAAAGAACGGTAACCAAAAGAGCGGCCGGCCGGCCACAGGCGCCGGCAGCCGCATTTTTGCAAAACAGGCATGGAAAAGAAAGAGTAGAGCGGAAATGAAGAAAGAAAAAAACGCAGCAGTCAGTCTGTATCTGGCACTGATGATGGCAGTGATGATCCCGATCCTTTTGACGATGATCGAGGGCGCCAGGATCAGCGCGATCAAACTGCGGCTGGAATGCTCGGCGGATCTGATGGCAGATTCGCTGTTGGCAGAATATAACAAAGAACTGCTGGACCAGTATGATATCCTGCTGATCGATACTGCGTATGACCGGGGGAGCGGATCGCTGGATCATATGCTGCAGCATCTGGAGGATTATCTTTCC
The DNA here is from genome assembly GCA_017508825.1 of Lachnospiraceae bacterium. Classification (GTDB taxonomy): domain Bacteria; phylum Bacillota; class Clostridia; order Lachnospirales; family Lachnospiraceae; genus NK4A136. Next base: position 13,142 of record JAFWRC010000219.1, on the reverse strand, counting down.
TATAATCTGCATCCGTCAAAGGAACAGCTGATCTTTGCGGACCGGGATCTGCTGGGGCTCGGATTGGAATCTGCGGAGATCACAAGAGTATCCAGGGCTACGGATGAGGGCGGGAAGGTATTCCGCTATCTTGCGATATCGTCAATGCTGGAAAAATACGGGATCGCCTATGTGGCCGATGTGCAGGATATGATTGATACTTCCTCTTCACAGCAGTTATACGACAGTGATATCGAGACAGACTGCAGTGATGCGCAGGGAGCGGTGGATGCGATTGAGGTGCCGCAGCCGGAACCGGAATATGATGAAGAAGGTAATGAGATCACGCAGAATTGGAATCCGCCGGAAAAAGATGACCCTGCAGGGAACGTTCACGCAGTCCGGTCGAAGGGGATCCTGTCACTGGTCTGCAAAAAAGAGATCTCGCAGGCGGCATTTGATGCGGCTAATGGAGTGGACAAACGAAGCCTGGTACAGGGCGACGGATACTGTGAAGACTGGGAAGAGAGAAATTCGGCAGCGGAGCAGCTGCTGTTTAATGAGTTCATCATGGAAAAATGCGGATGCTATACCGAACCGAAAGAAAACAGTCATCTGCAGTATGAGATCGAATATATCACGATGGGACATGATAACGATACCGATAACCTGAAAGCGGTGGCGCATCGTCTGCTGCTGTTCCGCGGCGGCGCAAACACCGCGCATTATTTCCGGGATTCTTATCTGCAGTCGGAAGCGAAGGCGATGGCGGCCGGTCTGGCATTTGTGTGTTTTATGCCGGAATGTGAGGCAATCTTTGAAGCACTGATCGCAGCGGCGTGGATCTATGCGGAAAGCCTGGAAGATGTGCGTATCCTGCTGGATGGCGGAAGGATCCCTCTGATCAAGGAACATGAAGACTGGAACCTGAGTTTAAGCCATGCGCTTTCGATCGGGGCAGAGGCGGCAGCGGACGGAAAAGCATATGAAAAAGGAATGAGTTATAAAGACCATCTCCGGCTGCTTCTGTATCTTACGCCGGAGCAGCAGCGGCTGGAGAGATGTATGAATGTTGTGGAACTGGATATCCGTAAGGTACCGGGATATGAGCATTTCCGGCTGGATGACTGCGTGGCAGGCGCGACCGTACAGCTGGTCTTTCGCAGCAGCTACGGATATACCTTCCTGATGGAGAGGAGATTCCGTTATGTGTAAGAACCCGGGAAAAAGTATGCCGGCGTCGCTGACTCTCGAGGCAGCGGTTGTATTGCCGCTCTATCTTTTTTTCTTTCTGGCTTTGCTGTCGATCATGGAAATGATGCAGTTTTCGATGACCATGGATCATCATTTAAGCAGGATCAGCAAGCAGATCGCGCTGTATGCATCGGCGGATTGTCTGCTGGAAAATCCCAATGCGGCTTCGGCGCAGCAGGAACAGACGGCACAGGATACTGCAAACGGCGGCAGCGCGGCAGCAGAAAAAGTGGAAGGCGTGGCGGCTACGGTCCTGGCAGATCTGTATGTGGACCGCACATTGCAGGAAAGGATCCCGCAGGAATACCGGAGCCGGATGGGAGTACAGGGCGACGTGGAACTCTGGCGGTCCAATGTGCTGCTGAAGGATGATCTGGTCGATCTGGTGGCGGTGTATGAAATGGAGCCGCGCTGCAACGCGTTTGGCATTCCGGATCAGCTGCTGGTGAACCGGGCCAGGACGCATGCTTGGACCGGATACCGGATCGGCGGAGCTGCCGGAGAGACGGAGGAAGAGGAACGGATGGTCTATGTGACCGAAACGGGAACCGTTTATCATCTGAGCAGAAGCTGCACGCATCTGGATCTGGCAATCCGGCCGGTGACATCGGAGCAGCTGCCCGGGAGCCGGAACGCATCGGGCGGAACTTATGGGGCTTGTGAAAAATGTGGTATGTTAGCGGCTTCGCAGGGGACCTATTACATCACGAAGGAAGGGGACAGCTATCACAGTTCTTTATCCTGCAGCGGACTGAAAAGAACGGTCTATGAGATACCGATCTCGCAGGTGGGAGACCGCAGGCCCTGCTCGCGATGCGGCGGGAGATGATAAACAGCATAAACAGGAGGAAACAAAATGGAAACTATGATGTTCGGAAGCAGAGAGATCTGGACAGGGATCGCATTACTCTTTGGCAGCGTGATGGATGTAAAAAAACAGAGACTGCCGGTGTGGTTTATGGCGGTATTCGGTGTGGGAAGTCTGCTGCTGATCGCAACACAGTATCCGGGGGACTGGAAACAGAAAGGGACCGGCTTGCTGCTGGGCGGCAGCCTTCTGCTCGTGGGAAGACTCAGCGGGTGTATCGGCGCGGCGGACGCAGTCATGGTGATGATCATGGGAAGCCTGTACGGCGGAACCGGCTGTGGGGAACAGCTGATGATCGCCGTGCTGCTTTCGGCGGCAGCAGCAGTAGTGCTGATCGTGCTGCACAGGGCAGATGCAAAGAGCCGGATCCCTTTTGTGCCGTTTCTGGCGGCGGGTTTTTTGGGATATCTGGTGATCTGAAAGGGAAAATGATGAAAAAAATGAAGATCGATAATAAAGGCATGATGACGATCGAAGCATGTGTGATCATACCGCTTTCCCTGTTTATCACGTTTCTGCTGTTTTGGACAGGAATGCTGCTGTACAACAGAGCGGCGGTAAATTATGCCGTATCGACCGCTGTGGTACAGGGAAGCCGGATGGCAGAGTGTTCCAATGATGAGATCTGCGATCATGTGCAAAAAAAGATCGCAGAGCTGCTGGAGAATAAACTGGTCCTGATGGAAATGCCGCAGCCGGAAGTGACGGTGGAATACGGGAAGATCAGCGCATCACTGCAAGGGGCTCTTCATGCGCCGGTTTTGGCAGGGGTAGGCGGAAACTGGCCGGTGGAAGCACAGTACAGCGCCGATCGTATGCGGTCATCACAGATCGTAAGAACGATACGGCGGGTGGACCGGCTGGCGGAAAATCACAGGGGACAAAATGCGGGAGAGACAGGACCGGAAACACAGCCGCAAACACAATCACAAACGCAATCACATACACAATCAAATTCGGAAGGAGAAAGCGGGGAATGAACAACGCAAAGACGGATAAAAGAGGAAGGATGCATGATCTGCAGATCAGTTACCGGAAAAATCTGGAGCACTATTATCTGGTGGTGTCAGCGGAACAGGATACGGAGGAGGATTATCAGCTCCGGATGGTGCTGGAAAACAGGATCCGGGGACTGTTGCCGCTGGAAGTGCGATGCCGTGAGGGCAGAAAGGATCTGTATTATGATGTGAGTTCCCTGCAGCCGCTGACCAGGATCTACGACCGCAGAGAACTGTCGGGGGCAGATATACGGAAGATCATGTACGGGATCATGGATGTTTTGGGCGAGATGCAGGACTATATGCTGGACGGGGACAGCGCGGTCCTGGATCCGGCGTATATTTTTTCGGATATGGAAAACGGGACGATCTGTCTGATGTTTTTGCCAAAGCGGGAGAGAGAAACGGAAGAAGAGGAAGATCCGATGCTTTCGGTGGCGGAGTATCTGATGGAACATGCGGATCACAGGGATCCGCAGGCCGCTCTCTGTGCATACCGTGTTTACCAGACGATCCGGAAAGGAAGCTATGTGACGGAGGATCTGCGCAGAGCTTTGGAGGGGAAGGAGGCGGATGCCGGGGATCAAACACGCGAGCTTCCGGAACTGCAGCCGGACCGGGAAGAAGTGTGGCCGGAGATACGTGAAGCGGGGAAAAGCGAGGATCCGTATACAGAGGCGCCGGATCCCGTTGGCCTTCCCGGGACGGCAGAACCCGAAACGACAGAAAAAGAGGAAAAAAACGGCAGCAGGATCCCGCCGGTCCTTGCAGCGGCGCTGATCCTGACGGGCGCGCTTTTGCTGAGCGGAAACATCCCGGGATGGTATGCTGACAGTGCGGGAAAACTGGTAGCGGGCGTGATCATGGCAGCAGGCGCGGGCGTGCTCATTCTGCATCTGAGGAAAAGACAGGGCAGCAGACAGACGAATGCTGTTGCGGGAAATCTGACGCCCGGAGGCATCGAGGATATCTTTGCGGATATGGATATGGGGGAAACGTTCCGGAAGGAGCCGGATCGTCTGGCCAAAAGCATGGAAGCGCCGGGAACTCTGTGGGAGGACAGGGATGAGATCTGTGAGCCGGATCCGGAAGAAAACTACGGGAAAACGGTTTTTGTCGGGGCAGTGGATCAGCCGGTGGAAAATATCCTGGTGGAGAAGGGGAAGAAGAAGGAATACCGTATCGATCATTTTCCGTTTACGATCGGGAAAAGGAAGGACTGCGTAGACCTTGCCCTGACGGACCGGTCGGTCAGCAGGATCCATGCGCGGATCGTTCAAAAGAACGGAAAGACCTATCTGCAGGACTGCCGTTCCACGAACGGGACCTATCTGAACGGAGTGCAGCTCGAGGCAGAGGAAACGGTGATGCTCGAGCGGGAAGATGAGATCGAGATCGGGAACGTGAAATTCTCCTACCTGTAAAAATAAATATACAAACCCTGCGGGATTTGATATAATACACATTGGAATTGTGCAGTTTTTTTGCTTTACAGAAAAATGTTTTGCAATTTCCTAAAGCAAAAACAGAGGCAGATAAGGGGTTAAAACAATGATCTTTGTTCCGGCGGAGAAACTGAAAAAAGGGATGCGTCTTGCCAAACCGATCTATAACAAGCAGGGCGTCATGCTGTATGAACGGAATTCCAAACTGACAAATCAGGGCATACAGAGTGTACAGAATTTCGGTCTGATCGGTCTGTATATTCTGGAGCCGGCAGAGCCGCTGCCGCCGTTTACGGAAGCGGACAGGGAGTTTGAGCGTTTCCAGACGATGTCTGTGTTTACGCTGCAGGAGATCATGCAGGATATCCGTGACGGGCACCAGCCGCACAAGCTGGAGTCGCTTACGATGGAAGTGCTCAGACATTTCGGGAACAGCGTGGAGAAGATCGGATTTACGCAGAACCTGCGCAGTCCGGAGGATAATGTATATAAGCATTCGCTGAATGTAGCGATCCTTGCGGCGGCGATCTACGGAAAGCTGGCGCACAATCCGGAACGGCAGCGATACGTTGTTATGGCGGCGCTGCTCCATGATATCGGCTGTCTGGATATCCCGGATTCGATCTCTCACAAAAAAACAAAAGAACTGACGGATGCGGATCTGGAGACGATCGAGCGGTGCAAGGAGGAAGGTTACCGCCTGCTCCGTGAAAACTGTGATCTGGATTCCGAGGTGATGAAAAACATCTCTTATATGCTCAAGGATCTGAAAGAGCTGCGGCTTAACGGAGCCATTCAGAATATCAAGGCGCCGGATGCACAGGTGGAGACACTGAAGGTGGCCTATCTGTTTGATACGATGACAGCGATGAAATACGGTGAGGATCCGCAATCGGATGTTGCGGCTTACAAGTTCCTCCATCATCCGCGTAACCGGATGAACCAGCAGGTGGTGCGCGCCTTTACCCAGGCGGTCCGTCTGGTACCGGTCGGCTGTACCGTACAGTTTTCCAACGGTACAAAGGGGATCGTGCTTACGGAAAACGAAGGCGACATCCTGCGGCCGTTTGTTCTGTCGTTCCACGATAACCGGATCTATAACCTCGGAGACGGTAAAGTATTTGAGAAAATGCAGATCAAGGATCTGTTAAAGACCATGGATAACCGTTATGTTATGACGGATATGTATGCAGAGTATCTGGATGCGCTGCGTGACGGCAAGGAGCCGACGGTGCAGCGGAAAAAATAATTATGATCACAGCCGGCGGGGTGTGAAGATTAAAAGAACTATCATTTTTCAGGGATGATGATCATGAAACATATGAGTCTGTGCGGGACAGGCTGGAAGATGACGGATTGCAGCAGCAAAGAAACCTATGCAGCTGCGGCGCCGTGTTCCGTCCTGTCTGTTTTATTGGAATCGGGTGTGATCAAAGACCCGTATTACCGTGAAAACGAAAAAAGCATTCTGCCGTATCTGGAAAAGGATTTTATCCTTTCCCGGAATTTTAATGTGGATGGGGAGCTGATGCAGGAAGACTGCATAGAGCTGGCATTTTACGGTCTGGATACCATCACGGAGATCTTCTTAAACGGGGAAAAGCTTGCGATCACCAAGAATATGCACCGTACTTACCGCTTTGAGGTCAAGGACCGTCTGCATATGGGGGCGAACGAACTTTTTATTCATTTTCATTCCCCGCTGCAATATATCAGAGATTATCTGCCGCAGCCGCACAAAGAGGTCACGCTGTGCCCGGCAGGGGCGCTGCCCGGAGGACAGTATCTGCGTAAGGCCCAGTCTTCCTTTGGCTGGGACTGGGGGCCGCAGCTTCCGGACATGGGGATTTTCCGTGAGATCAGTATTGAGGCTTTTTCTTACGCGCATATCCGGGAAGTTTCTTTCTTTCAGGAACATATGGATGGTGAGGTCACATTGTTCGTGGACCCCATCATTGAATTTTCGGATCCGATCCCTGTGGAGATCGAGGTACGTGTGACGGGAGAAGAGCCGGTAACGGTGATGACCCGGATGACGGATCCGTCGAGACGGATGACGGAAAAAGGAGAAAACGAGGTGGGGATACCGATCCATGATCCCCAGCTCTGGTGGCCGAACGGGATGGGCGCCCAGCCGCTGTATAATGTGAAGGTATCCCTGAAAAAAGCGGATAAGGTCTATGATGAAAAGAGCTTTCGTATCGGACTGCGCACCATTACGGTAAGCCGGGAGGCGGACGAGTACGGCGAGGAATTCTGCTTTGTAGTGAACGGGCAGAAGATGTTTGCGAAGGGGGCAAACTATATTCCGGAAGATGCGATCTATCCGTATATCCGGGAGGAGAAGATCCGGACGCTGATCGAGAGCGCATATCTGGCACATTTCAACTGCCTGCGGGTATGGGGCGGAGGTTACTATCCCTCCGACCTGTTCTATGACCTGTGTGATGCCTACGGTATCGTGGTGTGGCAGGATCTGATGTATGCCTGCAATGCCTATGATCTGACCACAGGTTTTGAAAACAGTATCCTGGCGGAAACCAGGGATAATGTGATCCGGCTGCGTCATCACGCATGTCTGGGACTGTGGTGCGGGAATAACGAGATGGAATCCGGCTGGCATCACTGGGGAGAATTCCAAAAGCAGTCGCCGCAGCTGCGTGCCGATTATATTAAAATGTTTGAGTATCTCCTGCCCAAAGCGGTGCGGGAGAATGACGAGCAGACCTTTTACTGGCCGTCGTCGCCGTCCTCCGGAGGATGTTTTGACGAACCGGACCGGGAGGACCGGGGGGATGTGCATTACTGGGAAGTATGGCATGAGCAGAAACCTTTCAGCGCATTTCAGGAACACTATTTCCGTTTTTTGTCGGAGTTTGGTTTTCAGTCGTTTCCGGGGATCAAGACCGTACGCTCTTTTACAGAGCCGGAGGACCTTAATATCTTTTCACCGGTTATGGAGAGCCATCAGAAGAATCCCGCCGGAAACGGAAAGATCCTGTATTATCTGTCCGAAAACTTCCGTTATCCCAAGGATTTTGAACAGCTCCTGTATGTAAGTCAGATCCTGCAGGGAATGGCGATCAAGAGCGGGGTGGAGCATTTCCGCCGGCATCGCGGCAGATGTATGGGAACGTTGTACTGGCAGCTGAATGATAACTGGCCGGTGGCTTCATGGTCGAGTATTGATTACTATGGCCGTTGGAAGGCACTGCATTATCTGGCCTGTCGTTTTTATGCGCCGCTGGCACCGAGTATCGTGCTGAAGGATACCGCAGCGTTTGTCTATATTGTCAATGATACGCGGGAAGATATGCTGATCCGCGTGAAGGTGAGCATGCTCACGATGGAGGGCAAGGAACTCACATCGTATCGTGAAGAAGCAAAATGCGCTGCCGGCAGTGTCTGGAAGAGCCGGGGCAGGGAACTGGGGCATTTCTTAAACGGTCACAGCCTGCGGGATGTATATGTGGTAGCGGAGTTTGACTGCGGAGAAGGAAAAGTGTTATATGAGGATGCGGTGTTTGTACCGTATAAACATCTTCGTCTGGCACCCATCGCGCCGCTTGTCGATGTTACAGAGACAGAGGACGGCTATATGATCCGGCTGCAGGCGGAAGGATATATTCCGTTTGTTTATCTGGATCTGCAGCTGGCGGATGTGATCTTTTCCGATAATACCTTTTCGCTGCATAAGGATAAAGAGAAGATCGTGTATGTGCAAAAGGACGGGATCCATTGTCCGGAAGGTGTGGAGATCAGGGATGCGCAGGGCCTGCTGGACCAGCTGGTGGTATACACGCTGCAGGGCTCCTATGACGGCGGCGTGAAAGCGCCGGAAACCGAAGAAGAACATACCGGCAAAACTACGGAAACAAAAGAAGAGCTTACCGGCAAAAACGCGGAAACAAAAGACAAGCATACCGGCAAAATCGCGGAAACAAAAGACAAGAAGTCAATAAAGTAGAATAACAATCCTGCCGTGATATACCAAAGAGTTGCGGAGAATGTATTTAAGGGGGGCGAAACAATGTCTATCGCATATTTCCAAAAAGAAAAAGTCTTCAAGATCGACACGGAGCACACGTCCTACATTATCGGGCTGACCGACAAGCCGGCCTATGTGGGGCACGTTTATTACGGCGCACGTGTAGAAGATCATGATCTGTCCTATCTTCTGCGTACTTCGGAGATGCCGTTTGTCCCGTCGCAGAACAACCGGGATAAACTGCTCTTTATGGATACCTATCCGATGGAATATCCGGTACACGGTACGGGGGATTTCCGCGGGGATGCCCTGAAAGTGCGAACGGAAGGCGGGCACGAAGTTCTGGATCTGCACTTCGTCTCCTATGAGATATTGAATGAAAAACCGAAACTGAAAGGACTGCCGGCGACCTTTGGAAAAGAGGCACAGACGTTAAAGATCCTGCTGGAGGATAAGATCTGCGGAGTGCAGGCAGAGTTGTGTTATTCGGTTTTTGCAGACAGTGATGCTCTCATGCGCAGCGTGCGGATCATCAACAAGAGTAAAACACCGGTATGGCTGGAAAGAGTTCTTTCCGCGTCCTTTGATATGGACGATACCGGCTTTGACCTGGTCACGCTGCATGGCGCCTGGGCGAGAGAGCGGCATATCAGCAGAAATCCGGTCAACTACGGATTTCAGGGGCTGTCTTCGTATCGGGGCGAGTCTTCACACCAGCATCACCCGTTTCTGGCGTTAGCGGAAAAATGCGCAGATCAGACGAAGGGGGAAGTATACGGTGTCCATTTTGTCTATTCCGGCAATTTCTGCGGCAGCGTATATAAAAACCAGTTTGACCAGCTTCGTGTCACGATGGGTATCGGCGAGGAAAACTTCTGCTGGAAACTGGAAGCAGGCGAAGATTTCCAGGCGCCGGAAGTGGTGCTGACCTATTCTGCAGAAGGTCTGGGCGGGATGAGCCGGATCTATCATGATCTGTACCGGCAGCATCTGATCCGCTCACCGTATCTGAAAAAGAAGCGGCCGATCCTGATCAATAACTGGGAAGCCACGTATTTTGACTTTGATGAGAAGAAACTGCTGGCTATTGCAAAGGAAGCGTCCAAGTGCGGTATCGAGATGCTGGTCATGGATGACGGATGGTTTGGCAGCCGTAACGATGATACCACGGCTCTGGGCGACTGGTTTGTGAATGAAAAGAAGATCCGGGGCGGATTAAAGAAACTGGTGGATGCGGTGAATGCCGAGGGAATGAAATTCGGCATCTGGTTTGAGCCGGAGATGATCTCGCCGGATTCGGATCTGTACCGTGCACATCCGGACTGGGCGATCGCCGTGCCGGGGCGCACCGCTGTAAAGGGGCGTGACCAGTATGTGCTGGATCTGTCAAGAAAGGAGATCCGGGACTATGTTTTTGAGCGGGTATCCGCGATCCTGGACAGCGCCAACATCGAATATGTGAAATGGGATATGAACCGGCAGCTGACGGATCTCGGTTCTTATGATCTGCCGGCAGACCGGCAGGGGGAGCTTTCCCACCGATATGTGCTGGGGGTGTATGAGCTGCAGGAGCGGCTGATCAGACGATATCCGAAGCTGCTGTTGGAAAACTGCTCCGGCGGAGGGGCGCGTTTTGATCCGGGTATGCTGTATTACAGCCCGCAGATCTGGTGCTCGGATGATACGGATGCCATCGAACGGCTGATGATCCAGGAAGGAACGGCGTTGATCTATCCGCTCTCCACTATGGGAGCGCACGTCAGTGACTGCCCGAACCATGCAGTGGGCCGCGTGACGCCGTTTGAGACCAGAGGTTATGTGGCGCTGGCCGGAACCTTTGGTTATGAGCTGGATGTGACGAGGATCCCCGCGGCGGACCGCGCGATGATTCCGAAACAGGTGGAAATGTACCATAAGTACCATAACCTGGTGGCGGACGGGGACTATTACCGCATCGCATCCTATAGCGAAAATCATATCTATGACTGCTATATGACGGTGAAAAAGGATAAATCGGAAGCGCTGCTGACCTATATCCAGGTGATGGCACAGCCTCAGGTACACACCAAAAAGATCCGCCTGCAGGGGCTGGATCCGGAAAAACGCTACAAGATCAAGCGTTTCAACATCGAGACCGGCAAGGAAGAACCTTACAGCATCAAGCAGGCACTTTCCGGCGATACCCTGATGCGCGCCGGCATCCTGATCGATAAGACCTGGGGCGATTTTAAGGGGATGCTGCTGCATATCGTAGAGGTGTAATATGTCAAAGATCGGTTTTTTCGGGGGCACATTCAACCCTATCCATAACGCGCACCTGCGGATCGCGCAGGAAGCAAAGGATCGTTTTGGCCTGGACCGTATTCTTCTGGTGCCGTCCGGATACTCCTGGATGAAGGATCCGAAGGAGATCGCATCCCGGGAAGACCGTCTGCGGATGGCGGAACTGGCGGCAGAGGAATGCGAGGGCTTTGAGGTCTCCACGATCGAAACGAACCAGGAGGGACCGACCTACTCCTACGAAACGCTGCAAAAGCTGAAGGCTCTGTATCCGGAGGATGAGATCTGCTTTATCATCGGGGCAGATCAGCTCATGATCCTGGAACAGTGGAAAAAGCCGGAGGAGATCTTCCGGCTGGCCACGATCCTGGTGGCAGACCGGGGAGGTTTTGACCGGCAGGAGATGGAGGAAAAGGCGGCAGAGCTCACGGAGCGTTATGGCGCAAAGATTCGCATTTACCATATGGAGGCATCGGAGCTGTCTTCCACGGAGCTGCGCCGGCGGATCCGGGACGGGGAAGATATCTCGGGCTGTGTACCGGAAAAAGTGGCGGAATACGTCGAAAAAAAAGAGCTATATCGGTAATACTTGAAATATAGATACAGGCTAAATGTGAAGATATGGTGCTTTTGACGGCGGATAGCATTATTCCACAGTATGGATTTTCGTATATAATTCCTTTTAAAGCAAATTGATAATTTTAAGATCAGGGGGATGAGCAGTTGCTTATCCTTTTTTTGTTCAAAAAAGAAATTGTATAATAGGAAGTATAAACTTTTTTGGATGACTTGACGATAAATTAGATAGGGTAATTTAGGCTTTTTTTGGCATGGAAGAGAAAATATGCACAAATTTAAGTTTTTAAAATCGAATAAAGGTTCGAGTCTGATCCTTGTGGCGGCATTGACGGTGGTGATCATCGGATTGACGGTGTCTCTGCGGATCATGGCAGGCATCATAATGGCTTCTGCCAACCAGCAGCTGAACCAGGACCAGGCGTATGAGCTGGCCACCAGCCTGGGGAATGCCCTGGAGGAGCGAATCATAAATGGGGAAGAGGAAAAGGAAGATCCGAACTATGTCCCGAAGGAAGCACTTCTGGAATTGACGAATAATGCCACGCTTGTGGATATGAGTGGTTTTGACGGCATGCCGGATGCATCGGTAACAGCAAAGGTAAAGCTGGATGAGGCCGGCCGGTATGTGCTGACGGTAAAGTCGGAAGTAGGAAAGGCATCGTATATCTGGACGGGGATCTACGAGGGGAGTTTTAGCGAAGGATATAAAAAATGCGCAGATTAAATCCGGGAAAAAAGAAGATCGGGGACCGTGGCGAGACTATCGTGGAAGTGATGGTAGCTTTTATGGTGCTTCTGATCGTTCTGGCGGTATTCGGTAATTCGATCCTGGCAGCGGGTGAGGCGCAGAAGTATTCGATCGAAATCCGGCGGGAAGCGGACAAAGGGATGAAGGATCTGCAGAACGCCCTGTATGCAGGCGGTTCCGGAGCAGAGATCAAGGGGAAGAAAACATCAGCGATCACGGAGATCGAAGCCTATAAGTATGAGACGGCAGACGGACTGGTTTACTGGGTATTTCAGAATAAGCCGGGCGAGAGCGGATCGACGGAGTAAGAAAGAATGCGTTTTTTCGGGAAAAAGCTGAAAACGAAATACGGAAAAGCGGATGGCGGTTACACCCTGGTGGAGCTGGTGGTTTCGATGGCGCTGACAGCGATCCTGGCAACGGCGGTTGCATCGATCATGTTTCCGATCGTCAGCATCTTTATGGATATGCAGAAGCTTTCCAGAGCGCAGATGGTGGCAGATACGGTAACCGATGCATTGCGAAAGGAATGTGCTGCGGCTTATGTGACCGGTGTTGCTGATATCAAGCTGATCAATCTCCCGGAACAGGCATCTTTTTCGGCAGAAGGTGAAGGGCTCACTCCAATTGTTGCTGCCGGGGTACAGGGGAATATGGTAGTGAGTGATACCACGGGTAATGCGTTGGTTTTTCGACTTAATGAAGGATATGCAGAGGCAGTGTATTGGAATACTGGGGTATCCACGATAGATTATGCTGAGGTGTTGGCAAACAATGCAAAGAACCCGATGATTTCCGCTGCGGATTCCAAGGCGTTGACATCAAGGGCAATATACCGACTGTTTCCAAACGGGATTGAAAAGATCACAGGAGATAAGGACATGCCGGCAGCAACCCGGCCCGGATATCTGCATTACGGATATTATGAAACAACGATGTTACATACAACCGAACAGGAAAAAGAGATCCAGATTTTTTCACCGGTCAAGGCGTATGATTATAC
>JAFWRC010000218.1 GCA_017508825.1 Lachnospiraceae bacterium | reverse complement strand
TGTGCGCGGAGTGCCGATGTCCTTTGGTATTTTTCGCCCCGGGATCTATGTACCGGAAAGCTTTCGGGAAGGCGCGGACAATACGCTGCCTCCGATGCGGCAGGAAATGATCCTGATGCACGAGACCATGCATTTGCGCCATTTCGATCCTTTGTGGAAGACGATCGCGTTTCTGGCGCTCGCTCTGCATTGGTGGAACCCGTTGGTGTGGATCTGTCTGCGGTGTATGAACCAGGATCTGGAGATGGCCTGCGATGAAGCGGTATTGCAAAGGCTCGGCAGCGGACGCAAAAAGGAATACGCAACGACACTGCTGGAGTTTGCATCCGAACGCGGCGGCATCCCGTTAATCGCAGCTTTTGGAGAGAGTCCTGCGGAGAAACGGATCCGGAATGTGATCGGGTATCGAAAGGCACCGTGGTGGATCTGTGCTGTTTTGAGCGTTGTGGTACTGTTTTTGGCCGGATGTGTGACCACTACTGCGGCAGAAGAAACAGCAGAAGAGGAAGCGGCGGAAGAAATTATAAAAGAAGAAACTGCGGAAGAGGTGATGGCAGAAACGGAGCGTGAGTCAGAAACAGACTTGATCTGTGGTATGTCGTTGGAAGAGATCCGGCAGATGACCGACCGGATGAAGAAGCGGTATGGAGTCAAAACAACGGAAGAATTGGATCGGGTCAAACAGCAATGGGAGCAGAACGACAAAGAATTCTGGGTGTTGCGTTATAGTGAGAGCGACGAAAGTTATTTGTATGGTGCCAGAGATGGCGATTGGCTCCGATTGGTCGTGCGCATCGGAGATTGGATGGCTCCGGTTGAGCCGTTGGAATGGATCCCGGATAGTTCATATTCTTTCCGCAGCGACGATATGGATCAGGACGGTCAGCCGGAATGTTTGCTCCGGCGGGATACACGAGTGAACGGGACCTGGACAACGGAACACTATATTGGGGAATGGAATGACGGAGCGATCACCTTATACTACCTGGATTCTGAGGAGTTGTTATCGGTTGTACGATCCAGGGCGGCTTTGATGGGAGTTTCCGTGAGTACAAGCGATGTCTGGATGGAGTTTGGGCATGATTATATGAACTATGTCATGCAAGTAGGATACTATGGATTTGAAGTTCAGATCTATTATTACGGAGATGGGCAGTATTCTGTGGGGGAGGTACAATACATTGAAGGTATGCCACAAGGGTGACAAAAGAAAAACTGTTCATAGGATATGGACAGGATGTTTCCTGGCAATCGGGATAGCCTTTTTTGCGGGATGTGCATCAAAAGATGACGAGGCTGATGCACGGGCAGTCGCAGAAGAGGTATCCGGAAATAATGCGCTGCAAGATGACACTGACAATATCCGAACGATCGCGGATGAAGTATCCGACAATGCACATAGTAATCTGGAGATGTTCCGCTCCGAAGAAGAGCTGAAGAATGCGCAGACCAGGCGGCTGGCCGTGAAACTGGCAGAGGAGGGCATTCTTTCAGATGCGGAGGAACTGTATCCGGTGGCGGCCTATCAGCGGGACATTGATTACAGTTATGCTTATTTTCACGATTATTCCTGCAAAGCAGAGTCGGAAGAGGGAGTATGTTATCCATATGAACTGTATCATATGTCTTTGAGTGAGGAAGGCGATATCGTATATTATTATACGGTATTGGATTATTATTCGGAGGCAGCAGAGGATACCGGAGACAGGGTGATCTACGCAGGAAATGAACGGGATGAGGTGATCCGGGAAGTGACGGATCTTGAAACTGCTTTAAAGATTGAAAATCCGTATAGATACAAGATAAGAAATGACGGTTCGACGGCATTCGAAGTCGGGGTTGATTGGTTTCAGGTGTTTGAGAATGTATGGCCGCAGGAAAAGTTGGAGCAGTTGCAAGACCCTGTGACTGCAGTAGAAACGTTGTATGATCTGCAGGGGGGCGAGGGAGAGTTTAGCTGGGTAGACGGATTAATATACAAAAGGGGATTAATATACAAAAGGGCGGGTACGGTAACCTATCGTTTTCCGAACGGGGATGAGATCACTTATCTGGTTCTTGGGGAAGGAGGAAACTGGAGACCATTTTATTGTACGGAAAAGGATGATGAACTCTATCCGGAATTAAAAGGTATTACGGATTATACGAAGAGAGTCGAACAGGTCTATTTTATAGCGGAAAAAAATGTAACTGCGCAGGAACTGAAGGAAGCGAGCGTATGGTCTGATCGTGATCAAACCGGGGATTTTTATAATGACACGGACGGTGTGTTCCAAAGACATATGTCGAACGATGATATCAGTATTTACAGTTGCGCGGGGAAAGACGAAAAGCTGCTCCGGATCGGTGATAACATCTATTCGGCGGAGATTCCTGTGAAACCGCGTTATGATGGTTGCATAGATCTGAGGACGGCGGATTATGACGGAGATGGTCGGGAGGAATATGCATATCGCATCAATACTTTGGGGGGAACAGAATGCTATGTCGAGGAATTATACATATTTGATCCGGAAGACGAGCAGCTGAATCTCAGGTCGTTTCAGGATTATGAATTTCCGGAAGAGATGCTGGACGAAGTACTTCCTGAGAATTGTAATTTGGGATGGAGAAAGGCCTATGAACTGAAAGAAGATCAGATCCTCTGTGAATATGGTGTGCTCTATGATAAAGATGGCTCAAGACCGGGGACGGCTGTGGGATATCTGAGAGGCAGGATTCGATATCATGCAGACGGAAGTTTTGAATTTGACGAAGGAAAATTTGAAATGTTTGAGGATTTGCAGGGAACGGAGACGGAAAAGGAACTGCTGGGGCACTGAGTTGTTATAGAATAATCCGGAAAAGAAGGGATGCGTATATGAGTAAAGAAAACAAACAGATCCGGCTTACGGACAATGAATATCGCCTGATGGAAGTGATCTGGGATACGGAACCGGTTCTTGCGACGAAACTGGTGGAAATCTGTCTGGAAAAATGCGGATGGAAGAAATCTACGGTCTATACGATGCTGAGGCGTATGGATACCAAGGGGATCCTGTCCTTTGCGGATGGGGAGGTCGTTTCCGGGATCAAGCGGGAGCAGGCGCTGAAGGCAGAAGGGGAGGCACTGCTGCAGAAAGCCTTCGGGGATTCGCTGCCAGATTTCTTTGCTGCGTTTCTGGAAGGCAGACATCTGACAAAAGAAGAATCCGACCGGATCCAGAAGATGATCCGGGACGCGACCGAATGACGGGAGTTTTTCGGCCGGGCAAAGCCTGTATTTGCGCAACCGGAAAAAATGTGGTAGACTAAAGGTTGGTTTACCGTAATAGGGAGAAAACGAAGGCGGCGGTGGATCGACACGGCCGTCTTTATTATGTTGAAAAAGGGAGCGAAATAACGATGAAGATCGTAGTATTGGCAGGTGGTACCAGCACAGAGCGCGAGGTGTCGCTGATCTCGGGAACCGGGATCTATCGGGCACTGAAGGAACGCGGACATCAGGTGGTACTGCTGGATGTGTATCTTGGATTTGACGGAAATGCAGAAAATATCTTTGCGGATCCCAGAGACTGGTCGGAAGGGATCGGCGCCATCAAGGAAGAAAGCCCGGATCTGG
>JAFWRC010000217.1 GCA_017508825.1 Lachnospiraceae bacterium | reverse complement strand
TGTGACGGTGAACTGTGGTATCGCGGTTATAATGTGCGTGACCTGGTGAAATGGACTTCCGGAAAACGATTCGGTTTTGAAAAGACCGCCTATCTGTTGCTGTTCGGTGAACTGCCGGATGAAGAAGAGGCAGCGGATTTTATCAGGCATCTGGCAAAGAGCCGGTCTCTGCCGACCAATTTTACCCGTGACGTCATCATGAAGGCGCCGGGCAAGGATATCATGAACAGTATGACCAGAAGTATCCTGACGCTGGCCAGCTATGACCCGAATGCATTGAGCGGGGAACTGACGGATAATCTGCGCCAGTGCATCATGCTGATCGCGACCTTCCCGATGCTGGCGGTTTACGGATATCATGCATATAACCACTATGAGAATAATGCGAGTATGTACATCCATCAGCCGATGCCGCGCAAATCTACGGCGGAGAATATCCTGCGTCTGCTGCGGCCGGACGGCAAATACACCGAGACGGAAGCAGATGTACTGGATGTGGCGCTCATGCTGCATATGGAACATGGTGGCGGTAACAACTCATCGTTTACGACGCGTGTGGTCACTTCTTCCGGTTCGGATACCTATGCGACCATGGCGGCGGCAATGTCTTCCCTGAAAGGTCCCAGACACGGCGGCGCCAATATCAAGGTCATGGAGATGATGGAAGATGTGCGGGAGCATATCCGGGACTATGAGGATGAAGATGAGATCCGCAAATATCTGACCAAAATGATCAACGGAGATGCCTTTGACGGCAAGGGGCTGATCTATGGTATGGGACATGCGGTGTACTCCATCTCCGATCCGAGAGAGCAGATCTTCAAGTCTTTTGTGGAGAAGCTGGCGCAGGAGAAGGGACGCTGCGACGAATTACAGCTTTACAATAATATCGAAAAGATCGCGCCGGAAGTGATCGCGGAGAAACGCCACATCTATAAAGGTGTGAGCCCGAACGTGGATTTCTACAGCGGCTTTGTATATAACATGCTGGGTATCCCCGTGGAACTGTACACACCGCTCTTTGCGATCGCGCGTATTGCGGGCTGGAGCGCACACCGGATCGAGGAACTGGTAGGCAACAGCAAGATCATCCGCCCGGCTTATCTGAGCATTATGAAGGAAAGAAAGTTAAAGGTTTAAAGATGTCATACAGAGATGGAAGCAAACCGGTATGGTTTTACCACGCGGTAAGATATACGCTGCGCAGGAAATTCCCGTTTCTGGACACAGACGGGAATTACTGTAAACGCCGTATGCTGGATCTGGAAGAAGGCAGCTTGGCGATCGAAGAAGCGATCCGTTCCGGAAGGCCCTTTATGGCTGGACGTCTCGGCGGGTTTGAGCTGGCGGTGATGCGCATGTGTGAGTTCGGGATAACGAAGAAATATGCGCTTACCGTGCACAATGCGTATATGTGTGCCGGGTTCTTCCCGGATGACACAAAGTATGTGGAGCCGTTTACCGAGGTAATGCTGGATGCCTATCGTAATACGGATATCTTTGCCTGCTGCAGGCAGTTTCTGGAGCCGTATTTTGTGAACCGTTATGTGCCGAAGGACAGTGTTTGCGTGAAAAATCTTGGGGTGTATGATGTCTTTGCGCTGGAGAATCACTGGACAAAGGCACTGACCGGCAAAAAGGTGCTGGTGGTCACCTCTTTTCCGGATTCGGTGCGGCAGCAGTATGCGAAGCGGGAACAGATCTATCCGGGAACAGACATCCTGCCGGAATTTGACCTGCAGATCTACCGTTCGGTACTTACGATCGGGGATCTGAAGGACGAGCGTTTCGAGACCTGGTTTGAAGCATTGGATTTTATGAAAAAAGAGATCCTGGAGAAGGATTTTGATATCGCGCTCTTAAGCTGCGGCGCCTACGGCTTCCCGCTGGCATCGGAGATCAAGAAGGCCGGAAGGCAGGCTATCTATGTCGGGGGGGTATTGCAGATCCTTTTCGGCATCCTGGGCAGGCGATGGGACGGTTCCCGTTTCGGCGGGATCGAGCATATGCCGGAAAAGCTGAAACCCTACTACAGCGATGCCTGGACCTATCCCATCGAAGAGCGGCCGAAGCAGGCGGATAACGTGGAATACGGGCCGTATTGGAAATAAGATATCGACAAAACTAACAAAATAGATGTCGTCAAACCGTTTTTTTTGTGTTATTATAGATAATAATGCTTTACGTGCTAAAAAAGCATTTAAAATGACTTGATAAATGAGGAGGGTTGCCCATGCTTGCGACACTGATCCCGTTGTTTGACCATACGATGAGTGTATGCGCCTATTCCGTATTTGCGCAGAAAGAAAACTACTTATTAAATCCCAGAATGCTCGGAATGGGCCGGTTTGACGGCGCTTCCAATGTGGTCGGTTTTGAACTGATCGAAAACATGGGGCTGGAAACCGTAGCGGGAGATAAGCTGGTCTTTGTAGAACTGAACAATATCTCTTTCTTTGCAGAAATCGCGGAGCAGTGTGATGCGCCGCATGACCGTGTGGTACTGGTCCTGGACCGGGAGATCCCGTCGGAAGACCGCTATGTGGACCGTGTCAAAGAGCTGAAGGAGCAGGGGTATAAATTTGCGATCCGCAAGCTTCCGGTAAACCGCTTTGAAGAATATCGCGAGATGCTGAAGCTGATGGATTTCATCATGCTGAACCATAAGCGTATCGATATTGGTAAGGCAAAGGTATATTTTTCCAAGGTATATCCGCAGATCAAGCTGGTAGCCGTCAATGTGGATTCCCAGGATGAATATGACCGTCTGAAAGAGGGTGGCGGATATGATCTGTATGAAGGTGAATTTTTCCGTATGCCGGTTAAGAAGGGCACGGAGGATATCGCGCCTTTAAAAGTCAACTATCTGGAACTTCTGCGTGTGGTCAACGATATCGACTTTGATTTGACCGATGCCGCAGAGGTCATTGAACGTGACCCGGCACTGGTGCTCTCGATGCTGGAGATGGTAAACCGTATGACCGTAAATGCCGGTATCAAGGATGTAAAGCATGCCGCGGCAATGCTGGGACAGAAGGAACTGAAGCGCTGGGTCAATATGGCGGCGACCAAGGAATTGTGTGTGGACCGTCCGAGCGAGATCATGCGTATGGCAATGATCCGTGCGCGTTTTGCGGAAAATCTGGCACCGGTCTTCCATATGGCAAGCCAGTCTTCGGAGCTGTTCCTGATGGGGCTGTTCTCCGTATTGGATGTGATCATCGAAAAGCCGATGATGGTAGCACTCGATATGGTGCGTGTTTCCAAGGAGATCCGTTCGGCACTGCTGGAGCGTAACGGTCCGTTTGCAGGATTGTATGACTTTATGCTGCATTACGAGACGGCATCCTGGCAGGAAGTATCCCGTCTGATGGTAGTGGGTGATATTGAGATCGATCCGGTATACGAAGCGTATGTAGAGTCGCTGAAATGGTTCCGTGATCTGTTTGCACCGGAAGAGAAGTAAGAACGCAGAAATAAAAAATCCCCCGTGGTTTTCCGGCCACGGGGTTTTCTTTTTCCTTATCGCTTTATATCGTAGTTCATATCCATCAGGTTCTTGATGGTATCCACATCGTCGGTGATATTGGCATCTCCGCGGATCGTGTGCTTGATGGCACTGCTGGCAACGGCAAAATTGACCATATCCATGGGTTTATATTCGTGCATCATAGCATAGATCAGTCCGCTGGCAAAGGCATCCCCACCCCCCACGCGATCCAGGATCGTAAAGGTGAAAAGCTTGCTTTCAAAGGTATGGTCATCATACCAGAGAAAGGCTTTTAAGCTGTTTTCACTGCCGCTGTGGGCATAGCGCACATGACGGGCGATACATTTGATGTTCGGATAACGCTGGGCAAAAGCGCGGTTGATCTCGTCCTGCTGTTCATAGCTGGGCTGCAGGGGAATGCCGTCTTTCCGGTCACCCTTTGCGGGATCGTTGTCATCGATCCACAGATGATAGGGTTCGATGCCAAGCAGCACATCTACATAGGGCAGACATTGTGTGCAGAAGCTGCGGGCCTCCTCCCAGCTCCAAAGCTTGGAACGGAAGTTGCCGTCGAAACTGACCGTCAGGCCCATTTCTTTGGCGGTCTTTAGGGCGCGCAGGGTGAGTTCCGCGCAGTTCGGTCCCAATGCGGGTGTGATGCCGCTCATGTGCAGCCATGTAAATCCGGAAAGCAGTTTTTCCATATCTACATGGGAAAAATCGTATTCGGTGATGGCACTGTGTTTGCGGTCATAGGTCACCTTGCTGGCGCGGATCCCGAAACCGGTTTCCAGATAATAACTGCCCAGCCGGTGTGTCGGTGTCTCTTCCGGTGTGCTTAAGATCATGGGGGAGCAGTGTACATCATTGCTGCGCAGCATACGGATGGCGCTTTTGCCGATGGAATTGTTCGGAACGACGGAAAAGAAACTGCTGTCCACCCCCAGATTTGCCAGAGCCAGAGCGATATTGGCTTCGCTGCCGCCATAGCTTGCTTCGAAGACCGATGCCATACGGATCTTTTCGTAATTCGGCGGAGTCAGACGCAGCATGATTTCGCCGATGGTGATAAATTTATGATCTTTCATGGGTACCTCCATAAGAAATAGAATACAAAAATAAAACTTTCACTCCATTATATACTATAGCATTTTCAGGGGGCTTTGTAAATTACGGAAAATCGTGTTTCCATGACCAAAATCATTGAGAAAACAAGGAAATTTTGATATATTATAAATAGTAGTTTTGGGGTGTTACGGACAGGTTACTTATTTGATAAGGAGGTGTTTCTATGCTGAAAGACTGGGTGAAAGGCGAGCGGCCGTCGGAGGAAGAGATCGCGGAGCGGTTGAAGACAGCAAGAATGGAACTGGCCGGACGGCAGATGGCGATCAAAGAGAAGAAACTGCCGGTATTGGTTATTTTTGACGGCTGGGGCGGAGCCGGAAAAGGCGGCGTACTCGGCAAGGTGATCAAGAATCTGGATCCGCGGTTTTACAAGACGGAGACTCTGTCGAAACCGTCGGAAGACGAACTTCGCCGGCCGTTTTTGTATCGCTATTTTGTGCGTATTCCCGAGGCGGGGAAGTTTTCCTTCTTTGACGGCTCGTGGATGGATGAGGTGACGAAAAATAAACTGCTGGAGGAGACAAGTGCAGAGGATTACCGCAGGCAGCTGACCAGCATCAAGCGTTTTGAGCGGACGCTGTCGGATAACGGTTATCTGGTGGTGAAATTCTTCTTCCATATCTCCGAGAAGGAGCAGAAGAAACGGCTGGAGGAACTGGAGGAGGATAAGAGTACGTCCTGGCGTGTGGAGAAATGGGACCGCTGGCAGAATAAGCATTATGATAAGTGCATGGATGTGTATGACGAGTATCTGGAGGCGACCAACCAGTTCATCGCGCCGTGGTATTTCATCGATTCCAAGAGCCGTAAATGGGCAGAGCTGCAGGTAACGGAGCTTTTGGTAAAGAATATCGATATCGCACTGCAGAATACGGGGCGGGCGGCAACGGTACTGCAGAACATCTTCCCGCTCAAACAGATGCCGAAACTGTCGGAGTATGATCTGGATAAGACCATCAGCGACGAGGAGTATGATGAGGAACTGGAGGAACTGCAGGATAAACTTGCAGATCTGCACAACCGGATCTATCAGAAGAAAGTACCTGTGATCATAGCCTATGAGGGCTGGGATGCGGCCGGCAAGGGCGGCAACATCAAGCGCCTGACGGCAGCACTGGATCCGCGCGGTTTTGAAGTGCACCCCATTGCGTCGCCGGAACCGCGGGAGAAGAACCGGCATTATCTGTGGCGTTTCTGGAACCGGCTGCCGAAGGACGGACACATTGCCATCTTTGATCGCACCTGGTATGGGCGCGTGATGGTGGAGCGTCTGGAAGGTTTCTGCTCCGAAAACGACTGGCAGAGGGCTTATAACGAGATCAATGAGTTTGAGAAAGAGCTCTATGATTGGGGGGCTGTGATTGTAAAGTTCTGGGTGCAGATCGACAAAGAGACGCAGCTGGCGCGCTTTACCGACCGGCAGAATACCCCGGAGAAGCAGTGGAAGATTACGGATGAGGACTGGCGTAACCGCGAAAAATGGGATCAGTACGAGGTGGCGATCGATGAGATGATCCAGAAGACCAGCACGGAATTTGCGCCCTGGCACATCCTGGAATCCAACGATAAGCATTACGCGCGAGTAAAAGCGCTGAAGATCGTGACGGAAGAAATAGAAAAGAGACTGTAAAAGTAATGATAATGCTGTGAGACCCCGGGCAATACGCCCGGGGTCTTGATTTCAAGTTTTACAAATGATATTCATCGTGATAAAATACCCCCTATGAGTGCAAAAGAAGACCGATTTCAAAAAATGACAACAACGCCGGTACCGAAGCTGATCACACAGCTGGCGGTACCGACGATCATCAGTATGCTGGTGACAGGGATCTATAACACGGTGGATACCTATTTTGTCGGACAGATCCCGGAGAATGATACACAGGCTGTCGCGGCAGTCGGGCTGGTTTTTCCGATGATGGCGATCATACAGGCGATCGGGTTCTTTTTCGGACATGGATCCGGCAATTATTTATCACGTATGCTGGGAGCCGGTGAAAAGGAAAAGGCATCCGAGATGGCAGCAACCGGATTTGTGATGGCGGTGTGTACCGGTATCGTGGTGGCGGTGCTCGGAAACCTGGGGATCGGACAGGTGGTGATGATGCTTGCCTCCGGGGAGGTTTCGGAGATCACCTTTGCAATGACGGAAGAATACGGGCGTATCATTTTGATTGGTGCGCCGTTTATGATGGCACAGTTTGTGATCAACAACCAGCTCCGGTTTCAGGGCAGCGCGATGTATGCCATGATAGGTCTGCTGTCCGGTGCGATCATCAATATGGGGCTGGATCCGCTGCTCATCCTGGTACTGGGCCTGGGAGTACGCGGCGCTGCGATCGCGACGGTTTGCGGTCAGGCGACCAGCTTTCTGATCCTGCTGATCGGTTCCGGACGTGGAGAGAATCTGCGTCTGCACCGCAAAAACGTGCATATCAACGGATACTATATCCTGCAGATCACCAACGGCGGTCTGCCCAGTCTGTTCCGGCAGGGACTGGCTGCGGTCTCTACCACGCTTTTAAACCGGGCAGCCGGTACGTGGGGAGGAGACGCAGTGATTACCGGAATGACGATCACGACGAGAGTGTTTATGCTGATGAGCTGTGCGCTGATCGGTTTCGGACAGGGCTATCAACCCGTGTGTTCCTTCAACTATGGAGCGGGTCTGCGCGGGCGCGTGAAGGAAGGTTACTGGTTCTGCGTGAAGTGGGGAACGGTATTCCTGACCTGTATTGCAACGGTATGTTTTATCTTTGCTCCGCAGGTGATCGCGTTATTTCTGAAGAATAAGAACCCGGATGCCATTGCGGTCGGTACGGTAGCTTTGCGCTGTCAGGCCTGTGTGCTGCCGTTGTCCGCATTCATCGTGATGAGCAATATGATGCTGCAGTCCATCGGGAAAGGCGTAAAAGCGACCATTACCGCATCGGCGAGAAACGGGCTCTGTTTCATCCCGATGATCCTGCTCCTGCCGAAACTGTTCGGACTGACCGGCGTGGAGATCTCCCAGACCGTGGCGGATGTGCTGGCACTGTTTGTTACTGTACCACTGGCATTGTCCGAGATCCGGAAATGGAAGGAAGAGATCGTTCCTTCCGAATGATATCGGCTGATAAGAACTACTACTGAAAGGGAAGCTTACAATGATCTACTATTTTCATGCGATCGTGGTTTTGTCCGTAGTCCTGTCTTCCATATTTGTCCTTCGATGGCAGAGGGGGATTTCCGTACATTTTGCCATGATCTTTCTGTTCATACCGGTCATCAATCTCGGATATCTCAAGGTGGCAACGGCACAGAGTGTATCGGAAGCATTGCTTGCAAACAGCATCGAGTATTTTGACGGATGCTTTTTGGAGCTTTTCTTTTTTTTATATGTCATGAATTTCTGCAAGCTGAAGATGCCCAAAATCTGTACGGCGATCCTTCTGGCAATCGGTTCTGTTATACTGTTCTTTTCCCTGAATACAGGGGAAACCGGCCTGCTTTATAAAAGCGCCGAGCTGAAGACGCTGGACGGGGTATCCTATCTGGTCAAGGAATACGGGCCGATCCAC
Organism: Lachnospiraceae bacterium; assembly: GCA_017508825.1. GTDB lineage: Bacteria > Bacillota > Clostridia > Lachnospirales > Lachnospiraceae > NK4A136. The sequence continues at coordinate 14,646 of JAFWRC010000217.1, read as the reverse complement.
AGCTTTTATTATTTTATGATTGCCTTTTATCTGGTAGCCAATCTGTCGGTCATCCTGTACAGCCTTACGCGAAAAAACATATCCAAAACCAATTCCGTTCTTTTGCTGGTCGTTTATCTTGTGATCATTGTTTCCTTTTTGGGAGGCAAGATCTTTCATCCGGCCTTTGAACTGCTTCCGGCGTCTTACGTTTTTTCGCAGATCATGTTCCTGATCATCATGAGCAAGATCACGCTCTATGATGTTTCCGGTTCGTTTATATCCAACCTGACGGAAAACGGCAGTATCGGTTTTGCATCGTTTGACCTGAAACTGCGGTACCTCGGATGCACGGATCCGGCCTTGGAATGTCTTCCGGAGCTGGATAACCTCTATGTGGATCAGACGCTTACGGGCGAGAATCCGGTATTTGCGGATATCATGAACTGCATACGGCATCTGGAGGAGAAAAAGGGCGATACATTTTTTTACGTAACGCAGAACGATATCGGATATAAGGTCACGGTGGATTATCTGTACATCGGGAAAAAGATCAAGGGATACCAGCTGCGAACGGAAGACAATACACCGGAAACGAGACGGCTGGAGGCAATGAAGCTGAAGGAACGCCAACAGGAAATGGAGGCAGAGATCCTGCGGCTGGAAAAATCCTCTGCGGAGGCAGCGAATGAGGCAAAGAGCTCTTTTCTTGCGCAGATGTCTCACGAGATCCGCACGCCGATCAATGCCATTCTGGGTATGAACGAAATGGTACTGCGGGAAAGCAGCCAGCCGGAAATCCGGGAATATGCCGCCAATATACAAAGCTCCGGAAAAACACTTTTGTCGATCATCAATACGATCCTTGATTTTTCCAAGATCGAAGACGGAAAGATGGAGATCGTCCCGGTGGAATATGATACTGCGGTTCTGGTCAATGACCTGCAGAATACGGTGGCGGAAAGGGCAAGAGAAAAAGATCTGGACCTGATCCTTCAGATCGATCCGGAGCTCCCGGGAAAGATGAAAGGGGATGATGTGCGCATACGTCAGGTGATCTCCAACCTGCTGACGAATGCCGTCAAGTATACGGAAAAAGGTTCGGTCACGCTCATTATCCGGAAAGAGAAAACAGAGGATAATACGGTGCTGCTGTATGTGGAGGTGGCAGATACCGGGATCGGGATCAAAGAAGAAGACCTGAATGCGCTGTTTGAATCCTTTAAGCGGCTGGATCTGGTACATAACCGATCGATCGAAGGGACGGGGCTGGGTATGTCCATTGTTACCGGGCTGCTGGACAAAATGCAGAGCCACCTGGAGGTTCACAGTGTATACGGGGAAGGCTCTTCGTTTTCGTTTGAACTCCGTCAGGAGATCGTGGATCCGCAGCCGATGGGCGATTTCACCAAAGCCGTACAGCCGGTATCCGTGGATCCGGAGGTGTCCCTCTATGCTCCCGATGCGAGCGTTCTTGTAGTGGACGATAACGGGATGAATCTGAAGGTGGCATCCAAATTGCTGGGGATCTTCGGAATACAGGCAGACCTGTGCTCTTCCGGCAGGGAGTGCCTGGAAAAGCTGCGGGAACAGCACTATGACATCATCTTTCTGGACCATATGATGCCGGAAATGAACGGGTTTGAAACACTGGATGCGATCCATGAGAGGGATCTGATACCGGATACCACGTCAGTGATCGCGCTCACGGCCAATGCCATAGCGGGTGTCAGGGAAATGTATCTGTCCAAAGGATTTGATGATTATCTTTCCAAACCCATTGAAAGCCGGGAGTTATGCCGGATACTGGAAAAGCATCTGCCGGAAGAAAAGAAGGGTTCTTCCGTGCAAAAAGAAGATAAGACGGAACGGGAACACCTGCACGAAGTGTGTCCGCAGATCGATATCGAGACCGCGATGGTTTATTGTATGGACTCCGAAGAGTTTTTCTATGAAATGATGCGTGTGTTTGCGGAAGAAGAAAAATCAGGCGTTCTTCAGCAGGCCTTTTCGGAGGAGGATTATAAAAAATACAGGATCACAGTCCATTCGATGAAGAGTTCCTTAAAGACCATCGGCGCCGTGAAAATCTCCGAAAAAGCCAAACAGCTGGAGGATGCTGCCCGGGACGGTGATATCTCATTTATCAAAACGCATCACGATCCTTTTCTCCGGGAATACAGAGAATTGCTGGATTCCATCAAAAAAATACAGAACTGAAAAGTGGGCCGCGCGGCCCACTTTCCATTCACCACGGAAAAAGTGCGTTTCACCACATTTTCGGTTTTTACCGGAAGCCGTGTATATAATGGACAATGTTGAACAGTGCTGTAAAAAATTTAACAGAAGGGAAATGATTATGAAAAAGCGAGTGGCGGAAATGCTGCTGATGAGTGCCATATTGTTATCGGGCTGCGGAACGGAAGTTCCGGAAATGCCTTACGATATGGGGCAGGAAACGGAGGAAGAAGCAGTTTTGGATCCGGCGTCGATCCGGCCGCAGGATGACTTCAACGGCTATGTCAATGCAGAGTATCTGATGGGACTGGATCTTGACGAACATAAAGGCAGCTATGGTTCTTTTCAAGCAGTGCAGGATCTGGTGGATGATCAGGTGGACGGGATCATTGAAGAGATCGTAAACGGTGACCGTGCTTCGTATGCGCCGGGCAGTAACGAGCAGCTGATCTACGATGCCTATTACCAGGTATTGGAGGCTTCCTGCGGCGGAGAATTTATGAACGATGAGGACATTACGGATATGCTCTCGACGATCGCAAAGATCCAAAGCATACAGAACATTGAAGAGTTTCTGGAACTGAGCGGTGAACTGTATGAAGAGTGGAATGTAAATCCGATCTTCGGCCTTTCCGTAGGTTCGGATATGCACAATTCTTCGGTGGGAAGTATCTGGCTGGAGCCGTTTTCGGATCCGAGCGGATCTAACCCGAGGAATGTCAGTGTAGGCGGAAACATGGGACAGGTGGTAGCCATGTATTATCGTAAGGCGCTGATCGACGGCGGAATGGACGGCGATGAAGCAAAAGAAAGAAGCGTGAATACAGCCCGGATGATCATTGACATTGCGCAGGCGACAGATCTGGATCTGCTGGAACGGATGGAAAAAGACTGGGACGTTGCGATGCAGACGGCACAGTACAAAACGGCTGAGGAGATCGATGCCATCTGTCCGAATGTCGGGATGGCGGGGCTGCTGCAAACCTTGGGACTTCCGGCGGATGCGGCAGACGGTGTATATCTCTGGGATGCGGGACAGCTTGCAAAGATCGATTCCCTGCTTACGGAGGAACACCTGAAAGAGTGGCAGGACATTGCCCTGATGTGCTACCGGAGCAGTATCAGCAGCCTGCTGACGGAAGAATACGGCGGACAGCCGGTTCTGTATTCCAATAACAAGTATGCGCTGGATGCGGTGAAACTCATCCTTGGAAAAGAACTCGGAGAGGAATATGCCGAAAGATATTACGACGAGCAGACGGTGGAAGCGGTATGTGAGATCGCGGAAGAGATCACGGAAGAATACAAAGTGATGATCGAAGACTGCAACTGGCTCAGCGCGGAAGGAAAAAGCGCGATCCGGGCCAAACTGGATAATATGATGTACTTCATCGGAGCGGATGATCCGCATACGGTGGATCCGAAAGATGCAGAACTGATCGGACATTCGGCTTACGATACACAACACCGGATCAATAAGAGGGATTACCGGGAGCGGATGGACATCCTGAAGAACGGGATCGAAAGAAACGGTTTTCAGAGCATGGCACCGATGGCAGTAAACGCCTGCTATTCACCGGATATGAATTCGATCAATATCACCCTGGCGATCATGAATGCTCCTTTTTACAGCCCGGAGCAGACGGATGCGGAAAACCTCGGCGGGATCGGGGCTGTGATCGGACACGAGATCTCTCATGCGTTTGATGATCAGGGGATGAAGTATGACAGCAACGGAAATTATGAACCGGACTGGATGCCGGAAAAGGATCGCGAAGCTTTTGATGAAATGGCGTCACATATCGAGGAGTACTATTCACGGCAGAAGATCCTGGAGATCCATCCGGTAGACGGTGAGCTGACGCTGGGGGAAAATCTGGCAGATATCAGCGGGGTGGACTGTATCCTGCGTCTGACAAAGACAAACGAAGAACGAAAGGAACTGCTGGAAAACTATGCAAGGGTATGGGCATGTGTTTCGCAGAAGGACGGCGCGCTTGCGCAGCTGTATTCGGATGTACACAGTCCTGCGATCACACGAGTGAATGCAGTGGTGGCACTCTTTGATCCCTTCTATGAGATCTATGATGTGAAAGAAGGGGATGCAATGTATGTGGCCCCGGAAGAAAGAGTAACAAGATGGTAGGTCGGTGCGATTATGACGAAGTCATAATTTTGCATCGCACCGACCGAAATGGCAGGACGAAGAATGAGTCCTGCCGATACTATGGAGGCTTAATATGGGTATAATGATCAAACATTCCTTAAAGAATATTTTTGCAAAACCGTTCCGTTTGTTATTGCTGGTATTTTGCATTACGTTTGCATCCTTTACGGCATTGCTGGCGGTCGATATGCGGAACAATATCTCTTCCCTGATGCGGGGCTATATGATCGATATGATCGGACAGATGGATATTCTGGCGTATGGCACTTCTTCAGAAAGTGTGGAAGGACTGGATGAGATCGCGGCATTGAAAAAAGTGGGGCTTGGTTCGGTGTATCAATATGAATATGAGACTGACCCTTCCGGGTATGAGTATTCTTATGAAACAATGGTTGAGGTGGTATCTATTTCGGATTATGCGGCGGCATATGATATGTCCTTCTTTCCAAAAGTGATCGAATTGGACGATCAGTCGGCGGTGATCACAAAGGATTATGCAGATACCTTTGGGACTGCGATCGGTGACACGATCACGCTGCAGACCAGGGACGAAGTGGACATCGAACTGAACGTGAAGGATATTGTGGATATTAAAAACACCTTTGTTAAGGGAGAAGCGGTGTTTGTAACAAATACCATTGTGAAAAGGATCGCCTGCACAAGAGAAACGGATTATGATGCCTGGATCATCGATGTGGAAGATGACGCAAAGGTAACTGAAGTAGCGGATGCTTTGCGTCAGGCAGATCCGTCCGCGGAACTGGAAGTGCTCCAGGAGATCATGGATGATCCGGATATCGACCAGATCTATAACCTGTTTTATCTGTTATTCCTGATCTCGTTTCTGCTGGTGATCTTTGTAACGGTATCTATGGCGGAAAAGATCGTCAATGAACGGATGTCGGTGATCGGCACGCTCCGCAGTCTTGGCGTGAGCCCGGGAGCAACGACGTGGATGCTGCTGATCGAAAACATTATGTACGCCGTGATCGGTACGGGGATCGGCATCTTCCTGTATACCAGAGTGAAACCGGTCCTGCTGAATGCCATGATCAATCTTTCAGAGACAGGCAGGGATCCGAAGCAGTATATCGGCGCAACACCGGTGTGGGTATATCTTCTGGTCCTGCTGGGGGCAATCCTGGTGGAATGCGCTTATCCGCTGTATGAACTGACGAGAGCGGTAAAGACGCCGATCCGCGATATTATTTTTGACAATAAGGATACGGCATTTCAATATCGCTGGAGCAGGCTGTATGCCGGGATCGTGCTGGGGGTAGTAGCGCTTGTTACCGGACTGCTGGTAAAGAATTTTGTGACACTGGCGATATCCCTGGCCTGCGGGATCATAGCGCTGGCAGTGTTGATCCCGTTCCTGATCCGTATCATTTCGAAAGGGATCACGGCAGTCTGCAAAAAACTTTCGCTTCCGGTGGCCCAGCTGGCGGCAGAGAATATTTCCAGAAACCGTATCGTTATGGGAACAGCAGTGCTTTGTGTGACCTCACTGACACTTTCGCTTCTGATCGGCTGCATGGGAGAAACAATGGGCAATGATCTGGAAAAGAGCGAGTATGATTGCGATGTGATCGTCGATATCTCTCTCAATGATGATTATCACAATTACCGGTATATCGGTGCGGTCGAAGGTGTGGAGGATACGGATTTTATCTACCGTACGCTGTCGACGATGAAGTTGGGAGAGGATAAACAAAGGAGCATTTACGTACTGGCGGATACACAGCATACGATGCTGGAAGGGCTTCCGGCTGAAGGATTTGATCTGAAAGAAAACGAGATCGTTATTTCTAACGCGGCAGCGCAGCGGCTGGGGATCAACATCGGAGATGAGATCACGATAACGATCGATCCGGATACCGATTTTCCCATCGAAAAACAGATGATCGTAAAAGAAACACTGAATATGGAAAAAATAGAGAGTCTGGGTACCTGGACGGTGATCATGAATACGGATGTGTATACCCATCTGTTCGGCGGAAAGATCCTCGGTATGGTATTGGTAAAATGCGCGGATCCGGATGCGGTAAAAGAGAGGATTGAAAAGTGCAGTGAATCCACAGCGTTAAGCGTGGAAACACTGGCAGAGAAGACAGCGATGGAAAAGGATTCAACGAGCGGATTGCTGCTGGTGATACGCCTGATCGTTGCGGGAAGCGCGGGACTGACACTGATCGGTATCGCAGGAAACCAGTCGCTGGGCTTCCTGACGAGAAAGCGCGAAAATGCTCTGCTGTATTCGGTAGCGCTTCCCAGAGGCGGACTGAAGAAAATGCTGTTCCTGGAAAGTGTATTCTCTATGGGGATCTCTGCGGTCATAGCAGCGATCACGGCACCGTTCCTTTACGGTGTGCTCGGCCATCTGCTGGATGTGATCGGTGATGGCGACATCAATATCCTTGAGCAGGGAATGGCGGCTACAACAAAAGGCCTGCTGTATCTGGGCGTGATACTGGTGGTATATCTGATGACCACGCTGATCCCGTTCAAATACCTGCGGAAGATGAACATTGCAGAAGAACTGAAATATGAGTAAAAATATCTCTAATCCTTGCCTTCCCCTTGAGGGGAAGGTGGCCGAAGGCCGGATGAGGTGGGATATAGAGGCAGAAATATAATAAAAAGGGAGAATAATCATGGACACAATCATTACAGTTGATAACGTATATAAGTCATTCGGAAAAGGTGATCTGGAAGTAAAGGTGTTGCAGGGAGCGGACCTGACGGTGCAGAGGGGCGAATTTGTTTCCCTGATGGGGCCGTCAGGTTCCGGAAAGTCAACACTGTTATATCTGATCGGCGGACTGGATCGTAACTTTACTGGAGATATCATCGTATGCGGAGAAAACATCGGAAAACTGAAAGAGAAAAAACTTTCCGAGCTGCGTCTTTCAAAGATCGGTTTTATCTTCCAGTTCTACAATCTGGTGCAGAATCTGTCGGTGGAAGATAATATCACGCTGCCGCTGAAAGTGGCAAAGCGTTATGACAGCGCTGCGGAAAAGCGTTTGACGGAGATCCTGGATATCACCGGGATCGCGGATAAGCGCAAGGTCATGCCGGCGAAGCTTTCCGGCGGACAGCAGCAGCGTGTGGCTATCGCCCGCGCACTGATGGGTGAGCCGGAGATCATCCTGGCGGATGAGCCCACCGGAAACTTGGACAAGGAATCCGGAGAGACGATCATGGAACTGTTCAAAAAGATCAATCAGGAAAAGGGAATGACGATCATGCAGGTGACACATTCCGAAAAGAACAGTCTTTACGGCAGTCGGCTGGTAAATCTCGACAACGGGAAGCTTATCTGATATGATAGGGGCTATGAAAATAGCAATATGTGATGATGAAAAAATATTTTTAGATAGTCTGGAAGAGAAGATTTACGGGATCCTTTCGAAACTGGATTGTGAAGTGATCGCGTTTTCCTCGGCGGAAGCGCTGCTGTCTTCTTCGATGGATTACGATCTGATCTTTCTGGACATAGAGATGGGAGAACTGGACGGAATGGGCGCGGCAAAAAAGATCCGGGAAACGGATTTTGAAACGCCCATCGTATTCCTGACCAGTCATATAGAGATGGCGCTTGAAGGGTATGAAGTAAATGCCTTTCGTTTTCTGAAAAAACCGGTAGAGGAAGAAAAGCTAAGGCAGACATTGCAGGACATTCAGTTGATGAAAGCAAGTCATAAAGGTGTCCTGATTAAGGCCGGAGGAGAAGAGATCGTGGTGATCCCTTCGGAGGTTTTATTTCTGGAATCGGACAATAACAATGTGCGTATCATAACATCCTCCGGTTCCTATACCACCAGATTAAAGTTAAGTGATGCGATCGAGACCTTTAACCGCATCAATGATACGATACGGAAAGTGCATCGCTGCAGTGCAGTAAACTTAGATCATGTAGCGCGTCTCAGAGATAAGGAAGCGGTTCTCGACGACGGCAGTGTGATCGCCGTCAGCCGTTCCTGTTTTGCGGATTTTAAAAATGCACTTTACGAGTATGTGAAGAAAAATGTAAGATAATTAACTTTTTCCAAGAAATGCCTTGATTTTAGCCGTTTATAGGCGCTTTTAGTTATCAAATTATATCATTTTCCCTTGTATTTTCCCTTATGGGAATTTTACAAGGGAAAGTTTTTATATAGGGGTATGGAATTTTCTATAAGTTCCCATTTGCCACTTTATCCATGAGTCTTGCAGAGCTGCGTTTTGCTTCTCTGGATGCATGTGCATATATGTTCATCGTGGTTCTTATATCAGAGTGTCCAAGCAGTTCCTGCACTTCCTTGCCTTTGTCGCAGTCATTGTATTTTTGATGGTAGCATACAGGGACAGAGTATATAATCCGGATTACGAAAATAAGATTAACAGAATTCTTAATTATCTCTCAGGTGAATATGATATAATTTTGGGTGCGTATATGTAACGGCTAAATGATATGATAATTAAAGTAATTTGATATAAATCATATAAAAATCAAAGACGGGAAATCTGTTGCGGAATTGCTGATCTTGTAGTACAATTATAGGATAGTCCGAATCGATATATGACACTGCTTTGCGCCGTTTATCGTACGGTGAATGCTCCTGTGAATCGACTGCTCAAGTGCTCGTAGCGGTGCTATTACAACCCTAACCGGGAGGTGAAATCTGTTGGGCTGTTGCTCATTTAACTAGTGTCTGCTAAGGCTTGTGATGAGCTGGGAATCAGACATCTCGTTCATCATACGGATTATATGGACAGCTCGAATCATCTCTATCTTATCCGTGTGCCGGGGATAGACGTTGAACGGCGGAAAGAAATAATCGAAAAGATGGCGAAGCGAGGTGTGGCTACCAATGTCCATTTTAAACCTCTGCCGATGATGACGGCTTATGGGGAGGATTGCTCAGCTTACCCGAATGCATATGATTATTATCACAACCTGATTACCCTTCCCTTCCATACGCTGCTGTCAGATGAGGATGTTGCGTATGTGTGTGAGATGTTGAGGGAAGTTGTGAGCGAGGTTTGTGGTTGACAGTTTTCTGGAGTATGAGAATATGGACAGTTTGGAAGAACCAGAGATGAACACAAAAAGATGGCAGAATTCACTCATTCTTATCATTCTTGCGGCTTCCATTGCCCTGATACTGTGGCTCACACTGTTTTCCAGACTTGGTTCTTATTCTCGGCACTTCTTACCGCCCTTATGGTCGTATAGGGCAATTATATGGGGCAGTGGAAGAGCTCTGCTTGAGGATATTGGAAACATTGCTTTGTTCATCCCTATTGGCGTTGCAACGGCTCTGTTTTTCAAACTTGATATAAAGCGATGTCTGCTGGCCGGTTTTGCTGTATCGCTTCTCATTGAGTCCTGCCAATGGTTTTTCTGGCTTGGGTCTTTTGAGTTTGACGATCTGGTACATAATACATTGGGTACAGGGATAGGAGCGCTTTTGGTCAAACGGACTCCTGTCGGTGAAAAGATCAGGATTGGAAACAGAAGGAAGAGTCTGGCTGCTCTTCTCACGCTGGTGATTCTTATCATTTCATCCGGTTTAGTTTACCAGGGTTTGAAATGGCACGAGATGAAATATTTGGCGTCTCTGAATGACCGTGAAGACGGCGTTAAGAACCTTTTGGTTCTTAATCCGGATCCAAAGTATATCGGTGAAACGGACTTTAGTGTGACGTACCGGTCAGACGGTTGTATTATAATAGAGGGGCAGTCAGTAAACAGGGCATGGATTGAGATTGGGCGAGTTTCACTTGATCCCGGGACTTATTGCTTTATCGGCTTGAGCGGAGCTGAAGAAAAGACTATTGCAATCCAATTGGAATATTACGATGCCGAAAAAGAAAAGTATTTCTTTTTAACGCCAGATGTTGGAGCAGTGGAACAAACGTTTTTTGAACTTGACGCGTCCACAAGGGTTCGGACATTGATCGGAATATATCCTGGCTCAAAGGGAAGATATTATCTTCGCCCCGCTATTTACAGAGAGGACAATTGAATTGTGTTGAAAAAATGGGATGATCTCCCGGTATTCTTGAGGACTTCAGAAGTACGGCCTTATTGGGAGATACTTTACAAAAAAACGCGGTCAGCTAGTGCTGAAACGGGTGTTTGATATTTTCCTTTCGCTTATTCTGCTGATACTCCTTGCTATCCCGATGGCACTTATCGCACTAATGATTAAATGTGAGGATTCCGGCCCGGCCTTATATCGGCAAGAGCGTGTGACAACTTACGGTAGGCATTTTAGAATTCGCAAGTTTCGCACAATGGTTTTGAATGCAGACAAGATTGGAACAGCGGTCACGGTTGGAAATGACCGCCAGATTACCAGAATTGGCACTAAACTCCGACGTTTCAGATTAGACGAACTGCCCCAATTGTTTGACGTGATATGCGGCAATATGAGTTTTGTGGGCACTTGGCCCGAAGTAGTACCGACCTGAATTCAACGCCACGCTGCTGATGCCAGCGAAGATGGTTTGGAATTTGGAGTCTGTCCGCCGCTTTCGCTTTCTAAGGGAAATATTGACGATGTTCCGCACCGTATTGGCTGTGTTGGGGAAAAATTACAGAGAATTCCAAGTAATGGAGAATCATAATGAGACAACGAAAGGTTTGGCTGGTAAATGAAGGTGAGAATCTTCCGGGGGATGATAATAACCCAAGACTTCAAAGAATGGGTCTCCTCGCTTTTGAACTTGAGAAGCTCGGACCGGAAGTAACCTGGTGGCAGTCCACGTTTAATCACTACCAGAAGAAGTTCAGGTATCATGAAGATAAGGATATAAGAGTCACGGACAATTTGGAAATGAAGCTGATACATTCCTGTGGATACAAAAAGAATGTCTGTGTCCGAAGAATGATTCATGAATGGAAGACAGCGAAGGGCTTCTACACAAGGGCAAAGAACGAGGAATTGCCTGATGTTATTGTATCTGCGATGCCGACGATCGCTCAGGCGCATTTTACGGTGAAGTTTGCCAGAAAGCACAACATTCCCGTGATCGTTGATTTAAGGGACCTCAACCCCGATGTATTTGTTTCTCCATTTCACGGATTGATGCGAACAGCCGTTTCAATTGGAATCCTGCCCTTAAAAAAGATGCTGGGTAATGCGCTAATGCATGCGGATGGTCTTGTTGGTACTACTGAGCCGTATCTGAATTGGGGACTGGGTTATGCTAAGAGAAGCAGGGGAAAAAACGACCGAGTTTTCTTTGTGTCTTATCCGGATCAAGGTGTTGCGACGGCATTAAGTGAGAATTCCAGATGGAAAGAATATGAAAACTATCCTGGAATCGTCTGCTGTTTCTTTGGGCAATTTGGGCAGCTTGTTGACTTTGACACGCTTATGGAAGCTGCCGCTCTTTGCAAAGTGAGGAAGACGGATGTTCTTTTTTTGCTTTGCGGAACAGGGGAACTGCTTGAACACTATCAGCGGGTTGTAAAGGATAGAGGGCTGGATAATGTTGTCCTTCCCGGATGGGTGAATCAGACGGATATAGCCGATTTGGGTTATCTTTCTGATATAGGGCTTATGGCATATAAGAAAAACGAAAACTTTGACATGCAGATGCCAAACAAATTCAGCGAATCCTTATCACTGGGATTAGCGGTCATGCTTCAGCCTACGGGAGTTATGTTGGATGTTGTTACTAAGAATCAATGCGGAGTGCATTATGAAAATGCGGAGGAGCTTTATCAGGCGTTAAAACGGCTGTCAGAAAATCGAGAATTGCTGGATCGAATGAAGAAGAATTCGCGAGATTTGTTTGAACGTTCCTTTGATGTAAGCAATGTTTATAAAGAGTTTGGGAAATATATCCTGGAGATGGCCGAGGAGAGAAAACGATGAAGTTCAAATATGTTGTAGTGGGGGCCGGGTTTGCCGGAATTACGATTGCGGAACGTATCGCAACCCAACTTCACGAAAAAGTGCTTGTGATCGAAAAGCGTGGTCACATTGGCGGAAACGTATATGATGAATATGACGCTGCCGGTATCCTGGTTCAGATGTATGGGCCGCATACCTTCCACACAAACGACAAGGAAGTATTTGATTATATATGTCAATACTGTGGCTGGCATGAATACCAGCACAGGGTGCTTTCCTATGTGGATGGGAACTTTGTTCCCGTGCCAATCTCACTGGAGACCATCAATCAGCTCTATAATTTGAACCTGTCTGAGGATGAGATGGAAGGATTCATTGAAAGCCGCAAAGTGAAGATTGACGAAGTTAAGACAAGCGAAGATGTAGTGTTGAGCCAAGCCGGTCGGGATATTTACGAGAAGTTTTTCAAATTCTTTACGATTAAACAATGGGGAGTAGATCCATCACAGCTTGATAAGAGCGTTATCAGCAGGATTCCGTTCAGAAAGAATCGTGACACCAGATATTTTACGGATCAGTATCAGGGGAATCCGAAGGGCGGCTTTACAAAGATGTGTCAAAGGATGCTCGATCATCCTGAAATCAAAGTGCTGTTGAACACGGATTATAAAGAGGTGATCAATGATATCCAGTATGAGAAACTGATATACACCGGTCCTCTCGATTATTATTTTGATGATCGTCTCGGGAAACTCAAGTGGCGCAGCATACGGTTTATCTTTGAAACGCTTGACTGTGAATCTTACCAGCCTGTTGCCAGCACACGTTGGCCAATGGACTATGCATACACAAGAATTACAGAGTTCAAGAAGATGACCGGTCAGAAAAGCGACAAGACAACCATTCTGAAAGAAATCCCATGCGATGGAGATGAGCCCTTCTACACCTTCCCGACAGCAGAGTGGAAAGCCCTGGCCCAGCAATACAGGGATATGGCAGCCGGAGAAAAGAATGTGATTTTTCTGGGAAGACTGGCTGAATACAAGTACTACGACATGGACGACGTTGTAAGAAGGGCGCTTGATGTGTTTGAGGAAGAGATCAGGTGAGAAAATGAATATCCTTTGCCTTACAAATGAGTATCCAAACAAGAATTATCCCAAAAAGGATTCCCCTTGGATCGTTCCATACTTTGCAAGAGAATGGGTAAAGCAAGGAAATAGAGTCATCGTTATTGTAAATTCGACCAAATTCCCTTTGATTTGCTACTGGGGAGTCAATTTCATTAGGCCGTTCCTAATGAGAAAATACAATATCACAGAATCGAATCTGTCAAGCCGGATTTGGGCAAAGCCTTTTGAGCTTATTGATGAAGGCGTTTGTGTCTATAACAGACCGATGCTCAAATACATTCCGAGTGCAAACTTTACCGAAGCTAGGTGTAAGCGTCAGGTTGAGAGCATTGCAGGTATTCTGGAGGAAAACGGCTTTGTTCCTGACATCATTACGGGACACTGGCTGAATCCTCAATTGCGTCTCATTTCGATGTTGACGGAGTATTATAAGTGTAAATCTGCGTTTGTATTCCATAGTGAAGTTACAAGGAAATACATAAAAAAATACAATGTCAGACAATATGTAAAGAACATTCACCGGATAGGCTGTAGATCGAGAACCAATTCTGAGATACTCAAGGAAAACCTGGATTTGCCTTACGAACCTTTTGTATGCCCTTCCGGCATTCCTGATCAGTATATCGAGAAACGGCAGATTTCAGGCAAGAACATAAGAGATCGTGAACTGCAAATCATATGTGCAGGCAGATTGGTGAATTATAAGCGGATTGACGCCGTGATTGCGGCCTGCGCTGAATTTGGTAAGAATGAGATTCAGCAATTAACAGTTGTTGGTGAAGGCCAGCTCAGGGAAGGCTTAGAAGAATATGCACAGAAAAAAGGCTTTTCTGATAGGATCGTGTTCACGGGGAAAGTTGAAAGAGATACTTTGATTACAATGATGTATCAAAGTGACGTCTTTGCCTTGATCAGCGAGAGGGAGGTCTTCGGACTGGTCTACTTGGAAGCCATGCTTCAGGGATGCATCGTTATCGCGGCAAAGGGCGGTGGAGTTGACGGAATCATTGTTGATGGAGTGAATGGTTTCTTATGCGAACAAGGTAATTCCAAAGAGCTGTCAGAGATCATTTCAAAAATACTCCGGATGACGGATGCTGAAAGGAAACAAATCTCAGCAAAGGCATTAGCAACTGCAGCGCAGTATTCAGACAGTCAGGTTGCGAAAATGTACTTGTCAAATATACTGGAGTAATTGTAATGAGGGATAGGATTATTCTCTTTAGTCATAATATACACGCTTTTATGTTCAATGAAATTCAATTTGCGTCCCAGT
>JAFWRC010000216.1 GCA_017508825.1 Lachnospiraceae bacterium | reverse complement strand
GTGATTGGCAGTTTGTCTCCGATCATCTGGATCACCGGCATATGATAGCTGTAGGATTCTCCGAGATTTCCTTTCAGGCAGTCTGCCAGCCAATTAAAATAGCGCACCAGAAAGGGCTTATCCAGGCCCATTTCGGCACGCAGAGCGGCGATTGCCTCCGGCGTAGCATTATCCCCGAGTTTGGACAATGCCGGATCACCGGGGATGATCTCAAAAGCGGCAAACACCAAAAAAGACACCGCAAGCAGTGTAAGTAGCATCGAGATCAGTTTTTTGCCGTAATGTTTCATGAAACGCCTCATCCGTCAGCTTCCCTTCAAGGGGAAGACTAAAACGCCCGGATACGGGAAAACCGCACCCGGGCATGATTATAACCTACTTATTCAACAATGTACAGAGAAGCAAAATCCTGTACGTACAGCGGGTAGAACTTATAGCCCGCATATTTCTTGTTCAGTGCCACAAAGGTCGGCAGGTCCTGAATGTATACGTTTGCTGCATCATCCGCCAGGATCTGCAGGCATTCCTTATACAGAGCGGTTGCCTTTGCATCATCTGTAGTTGCTACAGCTTCTTCATACTTCGCATCGTAATCCTTGGAGCTGAAGTTGATGAAGTTGTTCTTTGCATCGGACTCGAAACGGCTCAGCAGTGCCGGTGCGGTCAGAACGGATGCGTCTACACCGATCACGGTGGACTCAAAGTTTCTGCCCATATATACATCTTCCAGCCAGCTGTTCCACTCTACCAGCTTGATCTCGGCAGTCACACCGATCTTCTTGTACTGCTCTACTAATACTTCTGCGGTAGATACGTGCTGCTGATAGTTGGACGGTACCGTGATGCTGAAGGTAAACCCGTCTGCGTAGCCAGCTTCTGCAAGCAGCGCTTTTGCTTTCTCCAGATCCTGATCATATACATGATTCAGGCTCTCATCATAATACTTGCCAAAGGTCGGGAACATGCTGCTTCCGATCTCGAAGCCCTTACCGCCGGACACAAAGTCCATAACTTCCTGCGGATCGGTTGCATAGCACAGTGCCTGACGAACACGTACGTCATTGAACGGCTCTACGGAGTTGTTCAGATACAGTGCCTGTACCAGGTTCATAGCGCCTTCCAGTACTTCAAAGTCGGTACCTGCCAGTTCCGCTGCCTGAGTATCGGTAATACGCGCGATCATATCCACGGAACCGCCCTTCAGTTCCATGACCAGAGCATCCGGATTCGCCAGCACTTTCAGGGTGATATCCCTGATGTGCGCCTTCTCACCCCAGTACTCATCAAATGCGGTCAGAGTGATAGATTCCTGCGGTACGCGGGATACATACTTGTACGGACCGGTACCGATCACATTGTGCTCCGGATCTGCATTGGATGCCGGCAGTACCGCAGAGGTGCATGCAGCCAGAAACTGAGCATCTGCTTCCTTCAGAGTGATGACGATCGTTTTGTCATCCTGCTTTTCAATTGTATCGATGTAGGAAAATTCCGGCTCGAGAGGAGCATCCCCCTCTTTGCAACGGTTGATCGAATAGATCACATCCTCTGCCGTGACATCACTGCCGTCATGGAATTTCACTCCATCTCTTAAGGTAAATGTGTAGACCAGACCATCTTCGCTGATCTCGTAGCTTTCGGCCACGGCTGCTTTCAGATCACCATTCTCGTCATACTTCACGAGTCCTTCGTAGATGTTGAACAAGATCTCTCTGGTACCTGCCGCAGTTACCTTGTGCGGGTCAAGTCCGTCCTCCAGATCCTGCGGGATACCGATCGTGATGGATCCGGTTGTTCCGGCCACCGCCGTCGTTCCTTCCTGCCCCGAAGCGCCTGTTGTGATCTGACCAGAAGAAGTTCCTCCTGTCTTGTCACCTCCGCATCCGCTGAGTGCAACAGCCATCGTCGTCAGCAATCCTGCGAGTAAAAATCTTACTCCTTTTTTCATTGCTTCCTTCCTCCTTTTTGGATATGAAATTGTAAAGAACAATGGAGCAATTTCGCTCCGAATGCCTATTGCGTTTTAGCCCGTCTCCCGCGGTGCCCTACGCAACATTTGCATTCTATTATATTATCGGACAAAATGCAAGGATTATTTACATAATGCACAAAATTTATTTCCGGCTTTTATGGAATATCACCTTATCTGAGATTATCAAAACCACTTTTGGAGATCCTTTCCGGCATAAAACCAACATATTCCACAGTTCCATCCGAATAAAAACGCCATTCGTCGCATCCTAAAGTAGCCTGATATACATATTCGCCTTCGAGTTCATCACCATTCACCCAATAGCGCCGAAAGATCAGATCATCCTGATCCGGAATGATATACTCACCGATGTAAATATAATCCCACATTCCTTCCGGATAAGTATAAGCCATATAATTCCGCACAAAATCCTCCGTCAATTCAAAGGCTGGCCAGCTGTCTTTTGTTTCATAATAGTCCTGTTTGTACACAACGACGTATTCTCTTATTTCCCCCGGATGCGAACTCCAACCATTTACGAAAACCCAATATTCATCCGTTTCAGCTACCAAATAGATACTGTAATAATCTCGTTTACTGTATTTATCCCACTCTTCCTCAGCTTTTTCTCTTGCTTCCTCTTCATTTTCGGCCGGATCTTTTGCTGCAAAGCCGACATACCGAAAGCCTTCCTCCAATACCATATCTTCAAAATCAACATATTCAGCAACACTTGCCAAACGTCCATCACTTTCCAAAAGCCCCAAATAGAACAATTCTTCATCTGACATATTCAATATTTCATTTTCCGTATATTCAGGAGTTATGATTCCATTCTACCCGGGATAGCCTACGGAAAGGCTGATCCAGAATGCTTCAAGTGGATCTGTATGGTTTGCGAGTATGGTATATGTATATGATATATAGGATGAATCCGCTTTCTTGATATCCACACACGGCCAGTTTCTTGCAATGTAATATGTATCTTCTCCATCTGTATATGTTAGAAAATGTTCGTTTGTCTCTATACCTTTTTGTGCTTCCGCCGGTTTTAAGATTTCCGCGATCTCACTCATCTTCATAGATTGGAAGTTTTTTAGTTCTTTTACCGTAATGTATTTAATTTCTTCATCAGCCTTGCTCACAGCTATTTCAACATCTGCTGTTATACAGGCTGCCTGCCCGTACCTCATTTCCGGTCCGTCTATTACACAGCCTCCTTCAGAAAGTTCATTTGTTACCTTATCGCCTTCCAGTAAATATAGTTTTTTATTTGTTTCTTCCGAAACAATATAAGACTCCCCCCATTTTTCATTATCCGAGTCTTTTTCAGCCACCTGCTTCGAAGCGCATCCGCCCATAAAGCAGAAGCAAACCGTAGCCAGAATGATACATGCATACTTTCTCATAATCTTCCTCCTCCCGCCTTCTTCTTTAGAAAGCCTTATCCAGGATACGTAATTTCATCTTCTGTTTTATGGCTTTTTTAGCTTTTTTAGCTTTTTTTGGAATATAGGAACCGTGTACCGTTACAATATTGTTACATCACTTAACATTTATGTAATGGTACACGGTTCCTATATTCTATATTACATACTTTTCCGCCTAAGTTTTTTTATCGTTTTTTTTTAGTCTCCGGATAATTCGATAAAATATCCATAGCTAGTTTGGCCTTATCTTCCTTTCGCTGCATCCATTCCCGTCCCATATTGCTCTGTAGTCCTCCGAGCGGCCAGTCCACCGGAACCGCCGGAATGATATAAGCTCCGACATCGATCAATCGCTGCGTTTCTCCGGTACTATCTGTAAACGAGAAGTCCTCCATAACAGATTTTATATCTTTGCTTTCGTATAGTTTCCGCAAAAAGGCACAGATCTTCTCTTCTGTCATCAGCCAGCTGTTTCTGACCGGAAGCCGCTCATGCCATTTGTTATTGAGCACGGTGGGCGTGTCATCGGATACAAGTATGATCGAATCCGGATCCGGATCGATCATATGATAGTAGTTGCGGCCTTGGGCAGCATAGAGCTGTATCTCCAAAACATGTGTATCCCCGTTTCCGTAGATCTTCACACGCCCCTGTCCCGTTTTTACGTATAATACATTACATCTGTTATTCTTCAGTTTCTCCATCATTTTTTCCGGTGCATATAAGCTGCTCATTTTGGCAATACATAAAGGGATAGAAAACGAGCGATTTCCCATAATCCATTTTAATAACAGTACCAAAGAATATAATGTAAAGCCAAGTGTAGCGGTAATTCCTCCGATAATGAAAAAGGGATAATATTCTCCGCTATTAAAGCAACCAAATGTGACCATTGCCAAAAACACAAAAATATACAGATCGAAGCTGAAGATCCCCAGCCAAGGCAGAAATGCCGCCCCCTTTAATAGGAATTTTATTAATTTTTCTGTTTTCTCATATTTGTAATTATTCATAGCAAAAGCACCTTGGAACCGTGTACCGTTACAATATTGTTACATCACTTAACATTTATGTAATGGTAAACGGTTCCTATATCAAAAGAAATAAAAATGATCGCAATCAGTCCTTTGGGTTGTTTTCCCATTACATAATCTCTTTCCAAAATGCTTCATAGCTTTTTACAGCTTCGTAGATATCCGCCTTGCTGGTAATCTCCAAGGAAATAGGCATAGTTCTATTTATTTGTTATGAAATATCAATTTTTCGCCTTTCTCACATTTTCGGCTGTAAATTCGACAGAACCATCCGAATAAAAATGCCATTCTCGACATATTAACTCAGTTTCATATAGCCCATAATCACTTAGTATCGGGTTCACTGTATATCGTCTGAAAAGCATTCCATCCGTATCCGGAATAATAAACTCCCCTATGCAAATATTATAGCTAATAGTCTGTTTTACATTAACCATATAATTTTTTATAAAATCTTCTGTAAGCTCAAACTCAGGCCAGCTTTCTTTTGTTTCATAATAATCCTGCTTATATACGACTATAAACGGTTGTTTATCACCAGGCATCGGATCAAGGCATCGTATAAAAAACCAATATTCTTCCGTTTCTCCCAATAAATCGCATCTCCCGTGGTATATTTCAGGAAATTTTCCAAATTCTTCTTTGGCAATCTGTGTGGCCTCTTCTTCATTTTGTGCCGGAGTATCTGCTGCAAAACTGATATACTTATATCCTTCCTCAAATATCAGATCTTCTGTTTTCGGACATATAGATACATTTTCCAGACAATTTTTTAAATCTAAAGCTCCCAAATGACACAATTCATTATCCGACATATTCAGAATCTCATCTTCAGTAAAATTAGGAATTAAATTTTCATCTTCCTCTGTTGCATCTTGCTTTGTATCGATCACTTCGGAAGAAACATAATCCTCATCACTCCCGGAAGATATATCATCCCGGAGTGATAAGGATTCATTATTTTCAACGTTCTGTTCCGTTTTTAATTCCTCACGCGAAGAACACCCCGCTGCAAAACAGCAGATCAAAGAAATAAAAAGAATAGAAATCAGTCCCTTTGCTTTTTTTCTCATTACATGATCTCTTTCAAAAATGCCTCGTAACCTTTAACGGCTTCGTAGATATCCGCTTTGCTGGTGATCTCCCAAGGCGCATGCATATTGAGTACGCAAACACCGCAATCGATCACGTTCATGCCGTAAAGCGCCATAATATAAGCGATCGTGCCACCGCCGCCGACATCGACTTTACCGAGTTCACATGTCTGGAAGGCCACATCTGCATCATCCAGTACTTTGCGGATCTCTGCCATATATTCCGCATTGGCATCGTTCGAACCGGATTTGCCGCGGGAGCCGGTATATTTGTTAAACGCCATACCTTTTCCAAAGTATGCCGCATTCTTCTTTTCATAGGCCGATGCATACAGCGGATCAAATGCCGCGCTCACATCGGACGAAAGCATCTTGGAATTTGTCAGGCATCTGCGCAGCTTCAGTTCATCATAACGCTCCGTATACCCCAGCAGTTCCGCAATGGTATTCTCAAACCATCTGGACTGCATACCCGTGGCGCCCACGCTGCCGATCTCTTCTTTATCCACCAGCAGGCAGCAAGTAGTATAGTCTGTTTTCTCTACGTTGAGCATTGCCTTCAAAGAAGTAAAAGCACATACTCTGTCATCCTGGCCGTAGCCCATGACCATGCTCTTATCGATGCCGCATGATCTGGCTTTGCCGGCCGGAACGATCTCCAGTTCCGCGGAAAGGAAATCTTCTTCGTCCATACCGTATTTTTCTTCAAGCAGTTTTAATACATTATTCTTTACGGCTTCTTTTTCTTTCTCATCCTTTTTGCCTTCGGACAAAGGACGGCTGCCGATCAGGATATCCAGGTTTTCACCTTCGATCACCTTTGCCGCTTTCTTTTCCTGGTTTTCCGCAGACAGATGGATCAGCAGATCCGTAATGCAAAATACCGGATCCGAATCTTCTTCGCCGATATTTACCTCGATCACCTTATTGTTTTTGGTACACACCACACCGTGGATTGCAAGCGGTATCGTCACCCACTGATACTTCTTGATGCCGCCGTAATAATGCGTATCCAGATACGCCAGTCCCCCGTCTTCATAGAGCGGATTCTGCTTCACATCGATGCGCGGACTGTCGATATGTGCCCCGAGAATCGCCATTCCCTTTTCCAACGGTTCCTTACCGATCTGGAACAGGGCGATCATCTTTTTCATATTTACTGCATACACTTTATCACCGGGCTTTAGTTTCTTGCCGTTGCCGATGATCTCGTTTAAGTCGTGGTATCCGGCTTTTTTTGCCATTGCGATCGACAGTTCCACACAGATGCGTTCTGTCTTTCCCTTGCTCAGAAAGTCCATGTACTCGTCACACAGACTCTCCAGCTCCCGCAGTTCTTTTGTGCTGTACTCATTCCATGCATTTTTTCGTTCCATAATACCATCCTCTTTTCTTTCTATTTTTCAGAACAGTACCGGGTTACTGTTTCGTTCAAAATTTATACTTCTTCCAAATGGTTCAACAATGATTGATAAAATTCCAAAGTTACGGAATCGTTAACTTTGCGTCCTGATTGAAAATACTCCACGGAAAAACAGCCTTCGCTTTGTTTTCCGGCATTCTCCATCCGATGTTTTAAATGGCGGATCGTGCCTTCGCTCCCGTCGATCATCTGTATCGTATCTCCAAGAATCTTACGAAGGGATTTCGCAAAGTGATTAAAATGCGTGCAGCCGAAAACCAGAGTCTCATACAGATCCGGTTGAATGTCCTCTAAAGCATGCTTAAGGTACGCATCTATTTCCGTGGATTCAAAGATCCCCTTTTCTGCAAATCCAACCAGCTCCGGTAATGCTAAGAGATCCACCTGATGTGCTTCATCCACTCGCTCGATCAGGTCATGCAGTTTCTTTTCCCGTGTGGTGAGCGGTGTTGCGATCACCAGGATCCTTTTATTCCCGCCGTGTTCTACAGCCGGTTTGACTGCCGGCTCAATACCGATCACGGGGATGGTGAATTTTTCTCGTAAATACGCTGCTGCAGCAGAGGTAGCTGTATTACACGCGATCACCACAGCATCACAGCCTTGTGATTCCAGAAAAGCTACCGCATCTTCCGAATACCTTCGGATCTCCTCAACACTCTTGGTCCCGTACGGCACATGATCCGTATCCGCATAATAAAAATAGGCCTCCTGCGGAAGCATTTTGATCGCTGTATGTAATACTGTCAATCCTCCGATGCCGGAGTCAAACATGCCGATCTTCATGATATCTGTCCAATCATAAAACGGATGCCCGCACTGCAGGCATCGTTATACTTTCCTATAGATTAAATTGCAGACCTACTGCCTTGTACAGTTTTCGCATTTCTTCCGTAGTAAGCTCGCAGTATTCACCCGGCTGCAGATTGCCCAGTGTGATATTGACTACACGGATACGCTTTAAGGCTTTGATATGATAATGCTCCTGCGACCACATACGCCGGATCTGCCGGTTCAAG
>JAFWRC010000215.1 GCA_017508825.1 Lachnospiraceae bacterium | reverse complement strand
TGTGTGCAAACGTAGTAGCACAGATCATCGCATTTGCATGCGGCAAGGATGATGACAACAACAATAAGAAGTTTGCAGGCAACCGTCCGAGCTCCATCATCATCGGCAAGCAGCTTACTCCGGAAGCAATGGGTGCGCTGCTCTCCCATTTCGAGAACAAGATCATGTTCCAGGGCTTTTTGTGGAATGTAAATAGCTTCGACCAGGAAGGCGTACAGCTCGGTAAGGTACTGGCAAAGAAGGTACTTGCACACGAGACCGACGGCGCTCTGAAGGAACTCAGCGACCTGTTCGAGATCTGATTTTTGGAAACAATAAAATAATATGGAAATCCTGTCTTCCCCCTTTTAGGGGGAAGGTGGCGCGAAGCGCCGGATGAGGGTTTTCTGTCAATAAAAAAAGATCTGCATTACACAGATCTTTTTTGCTTTATAGGAATTATCCCAACTTCTCTGCCAGTTTCTGGTAGATTGCCATATACTTATTCACTGCCGCCTTTGCCATGCGGATATCTCCTTCTCCAAGGATGGAGTTTCGCAGCATGGTCACGGTCTCATTGATGGCATTCTCTTCATTCGGAGAGAAACTGCTGCTGTCAGAATTTACAAAAACGGAAAGTGCCTCCAGGATCGCATCAAATTCCTTGATCTCCAGCATATAGGAGATCAGCATCTTGCTGTGTCCCGGTTTCTGGAGTAATGCATGCTTTATGTGGTTTCCCGCTAATGCTTCCGGAGATTCAAAACCGGTATATTTCGGCATCCAGTCCAAAGCGAACAAAGCACGTAACAATTCCTGTACCCGCCCTTTGATCTCCGAGGAGGCTCCCTCATCAACCTGTGGTATTTCGACCGGAGCGGGAGCTCCTCCCCCTCCGTCAGGATGCATCAGCGTATAGAAATCTTTGATCAGCTTCGTGCACTCATCACCATAGGTCATATAGGTGAGCATTTCCGGGTTGTTCATAGAACCTTCGCCGCGTCGCAGCTGGATCTGCTCCTTGCACTGCTCCTTGGCATATTCCAAAGCGGCTACGGTCTGGCTGCAGGGCGCATCCTGATCCGCAGGATTGTAGCCGTTAGCGTCTGCCAATCCCTTAGCATACCGGTAATATTCCTGACTCTGATGAACGATTTGCGCAACCGAACTTAAGATTTCATCAGCCATATACTTGCCCCCTATCCATACTCATGCACAGACAATTATATCACCTTTTCCCCAAAAAAACCATTTAATTTCATAAAAAAATGTGAAAAATAACGAAAAAACGTATTTAGGGTGTGTAAGCGTTTACCATCGGGGGGTGCTTGAGGGGTGTTTTGAGTCTTGTTGCGCAAATATGATCACAGAAATATTGTTGTCAAGCGCAAGGGGGTGTATTAAAATATGACTTATAAGCAAGGTATTTTAAAAGGGTGGTTTACGTGGTTCAAAGATGAATATTCTGAATCTGATCAATCAGGATGTATTATCGGAAAACGAAAACAGGCGTGGTATGGTCACGCTTCGTTTGCTGTATATTATACAATTCATTGTTTTTTCACTGGATCTTATGTTTGCCGGATGGGATACCTTTGTTTATTTCAAGGTGCGTATCCTTGCGGCGCTCGCATGTATGATCCTTTTCTTTCTGCTTACTTATCGTATTAAAAGCGAAGCGGCTGTTGTCTGCTATACGATGTTCACGTTTTTGTGGCTTCTGGAGATGATCCCGTGTTTTGGCTGGAGCGCCGGGATGCAGAACTATTTCATCCCCATTCTGATGATGTGTTTTTTTGCGACACACGGCAGCAGGGGATTCAAATTTACACTGGCGGGTGTAGTTTTGATAGCCCGCATCATGTCTATCTTCTGCTACGGTCTGATGCTGCCGGAGGTACCGATCTCTGACATCAGTAACCGTCTGATCCAGACAGCCAATATCACAGCCGTATTTACCTCCATCGTCACAATCTCCTATATATACAGCCATCGGGAAAATGAAGCTGAAAGCAAACTGATGGCTTATAATGACCGCCTTGTGAAGGAAGCCGGGACGGATCAGCTCACAGGCCTGTTTAACCGGCGCAAGTCGCTGGAGTGTCTTGCGGATCTGGAAAAATCGAACGAGATCGGAACACTCAGCATTGTCATGGGAGATATCGATTTCTTTAAGAAGGTCAACGATACCTACGGACATGATGCCGGGGATGAGGTGTTAAAAGGTGTGGCAGAGTATATGCGCATCAACTGCGGCAAGGAGGGACTGCTGTGTCGCTGGGGCGGTGAGGAATTCCTTCTGATCTTTGTCGGAAAAAACGGAGATGAGACATATCATCTGATCGATAAACTGCGGATCTACGTGATGGGACATCCGGTCACCGTAAAGGATGCGGAGATTGCCATCACGATGACCTTCGGCATAGCAGAGTATGACTTTGCCGGAAATACGGAAAGCACCATCAAGGAAGCGGATGAGAAACTCTATACCGGCAAGCAGAGCGGCCGTAACCGCGTGATCTACTAAAATAGTTATAAACTTGCCTTCCCCTTGAGGGCGCTGTGTGCCAGTGGCACACGTTTAGCGCGGACCGAGCCGGCAGGCGAGACAGGTGTCGCCGTAGGCGACGGATGAGGTGGAACAAACACTTGATGAATGAAAAATATTCAGGAGACCAAATATGAAAAGAAGAACATCACTACTCACTCTGCTGATCGCAGTCATGGTCCTGACCGGCTGCGGCGGAAAGAAAGCGGCACCGGTACAGAATACGGCTGTAGCAACGATCGCTGCGGTGGCTGCAAACGATCCGGCAAAAGAAGATACTTCGGCAGTAGTACCAACGGAAATATCGGAAACGGATACGGACCAGTCTCAAGCGGAATCCGGAGATACCACATCATCGACAGATGACGCCGATAAACCTGACACGGTGGAACCCACTGCAACGCCAACACCGGAACAGATAGCAGAAACAACGGCAACAGCAACACCGGAGACTGAGCCGACAGCTGCCGCAGAAGCGACACCGGAACCCACTGCAACACCGACACCGGAGCCTACGGCGACTCCGAGCCCGGAACCAACGGCAACACCTACGCCGGAACCGACAGCGACACCAACCCCCGAGCCGGTACAGGTAGTCGCGGCGATCGATGCGAATGGCAGTTATACTTCCAAAGATGATGTAGCATTATACATCCACACATACGGAACCCTGCCGGGCAATTTCATTACCAAGAAAGAAGCTCAGGCTCTCGGCTGGCCGGGCGGCGACCTGGACGCATACGCGCCGGGCAAGTGCATCGGCGGTGATTACTTCGGTAATTACGAAGGCAAGCTGCCGGACGGCAATTATCACGAATGCGATATCGATACCTTAGGCAAGAGCAGCCGTGGCGCCAAACGTATCATCTACTCCGATACCGGCGCAATCTATTACACCGATGACCACTACGAATCCTTCACGCAGTTATATTAAACCGGTCATCCTGAAAGGTCTTCAATATGAATAACACAGAAATCCATATGCAGATATCCGCGGGTTCCAAAAAACAGGGCAAACGTCAATTGTATGTCCTGTATACCCGCGGCAATGATACCGCCGAGATCATGCTCCCGGATTACAAATTAATGGACAATAGCGGGTTCTCCGAAGAGGAGATTGAACAGCTGATGGAATACACCAGAAAATCCCAGGAGGACATCCTTGCTAAATCCAAAGAGATCAATCCGATCAAGGCGATGATGAAAACCTCAGGGTAAATAAAAGAACGGAGATTTATTCATGCATTTCATCTGGCTGATCATCTTTATCCTAATCCTGATCGCGGAAATCTTCCTGTCCCATCAAAACGGGTATAAGAGCGGTGAGGAAAGTCTGGCTATCGCAAAAGCATTACATCTATCAAATCAAACCATCCGACTGGCAGCGCACATTATTCTTTTTGCGATCATCATGTTTACGGGACTTATGACATTTCCGGAATACAAAGTGATCGTGATCGCGGCGGTTGTTTTATGGGCAATCCTGGATGAAATAACCAAGCCCCTGCTCAATAACTTCCGGCATACATCTCTCTTTGATATCGGGATGAATCTGATCGGTGTAACAATAGGGATCGGGTGCAGCTTAATATTTAATTAGTATTCTGCTATTCGTAAAACGAATAGATACAATATAAATTATTCATTTTACAAATAATATACATTGTGTTACAAATCAATCAGGGGATAGTTCTTTGATTGATTTTTATATAGAAGATCAATTTAAAGACGTTCTCCATGAATGCCGGCGATCGAAAAAACATATGAGTGAAAGGATGGAAAACTATGGTTCTGATGGTATTGGATACCCAAAAGGGGATTACCGATGAAAGGCTGTTTGCGTTTGACATATTTAAAAAGAATGTTATCACGCTGATCGAAACAGCGAGATTGTCCGGTGTCGAAGTGGTCTATGTAAGACATGATGACGGACCGGGTTCCGGTTTTTCAATCGGGGATGAAGCATTTGAGATCTATGAAGGCTTTGCCCCGAAAGAGGGGGAACAGATTTTTGAGAAAAATGTTAACAGTGCATTTCATGATTCTACCGGTCTGACTTCTTATCTCAAAGCAAAAAATGTAACAAAAGTGATCATCGTCGGACTGCAGACGGATTTCTGTATGGATGCCACGATCAAGAGCGGATTTGAAAAGGGATTCGAAATGATCGTCCCGGCGTACTGCAATTCTACGAAGAGCAGTCCTTATATGGATGCGGAAACGGCATATCGGTTCTATAACAAATTTATGTGGCCGCGCAGATATGCAAACTGCGTATCAGCAGAGGAAGCAGCAGTTATGATGCGGGAATACAAACGACAGGAACCGGAGCCTTCTGCAGAGGATATACGTCCCTGCGGTACACAGGAGATGGAAACGGAGCGATTACTCCTGCGGAGATTCTGCTATGAGGATGCAGATGCGATGCTCCAAAACTGGGCAGGAGATGCGTATAATCAGAATATGTATGGCGAACCGGCGTATCAGACGCCGGAGGCAGTAATAGGTCTGCTGGATAAATATATCACATCC
>JAFWRC010000214.1 GCA_017508825.1 Lachnospiraceae bacterium | reverse complement strand
TAAGTATTCTGCTTATCATAGCCGCCGCCGATCAGGATCGTCGGCTTCACCATTGCCTGGATTGCTTTGATCGCCGCATCCGGATTCGTCCCCTTGGAATCATTGTAATAATCCACGTCATTTACCGTGGCGGTATATTCAATGCGGTGTTCCACTGCCGTAAACTCTTTTACCGACATCAGGATATTTTCCATGGGCACCCCGGCCGCCTGCGTCATGGCGATCGCTGCCATCACGTTTTCTACATTATGTACGCCCAGAAGTTTCATTTCATGGATATTCATCAGCTTTCCGTCCGCGGAGCTCATGATATCCTCTCCCTCCAGCCAAAAGCCGTTTTCGGTCTGTTTTGCCGAATCAAAGAATACTGCTTTTGCGCCACAGCCGTTCTTTGCAAAATCCACCAGACGCTCGTCTTCGCCATTCAGCACGCAGATCTCCTCTGCGCTCTGGTTCCGTGTGATATCCTCTTTGCACGCCGTATAGGCTTCCATCGTATGATGACGGTTTAAATGATCCGGTGTGATGTTCAGGATTGCCGAGATTTCCGGATGAAAAGCATCGATCGTCTCCAGCTGGAAGCTGGACACTTCAAGAACCGTGGTATCATTCGGCGTAGTCAGAAGCGCGATATCCGTGTACGGATCACCGATATTACCTGCCACATACACCTTTCCCTTCTTCCCGGATGCCTTGTACCAGTCCTGCATGATCTTGCCGGTCAAGGCTGTTGTGGTGGTCTTACCGTTCGTACCGGTGATCGCGATCAGGCGGCCGCCCGCATAACGGTATGCCAGCTCGATCTCACCCCAGACCGGAATATTACGTTTCTTAAACCCTTCCACAAATTCCGTATCCACAGGAATGCCCGGGCTCATGACCAGAAGCACAGCCTTGCTCTCATATTCTTCATCCAGTTTGCCTGCGCAGATCGGCAGTTCGGTCCCCACTTTTTCTTTGACTGCCGCAGTATCCAGATTTTCATTCTCATCGTAGATCACGGGATTGGCGCCTACAGCCGCCAGCAGTTTCGCCGCTGCCACGCCGCTCTTACCGGCTCCCATTACGATCACGATCCTGTTTCTCAGTTCCATCTTATGCTCTCCTTACCATATATAAAACTATATATAAAACTATATAAACCACTTTGTTTATTCTCTCGGATCATCCGTCTCCGCCGTGGGATCATAAGCCTGTGGGATATCGATCGTATTTCCGTTTGCATCCTGGAAAATCCCGGAATCTTCATTCAAAGGCACGCCGGTCTCGGGATCGAGCGGTTCCTGATTGATCGGATCGATCGCCATACCGCTGGACGGATTGATATTGATATCCACTACCTGGTTTTCTTCCTCCGCAGCATTTTCCGAAGCGCTGTTTTCCGATGCGCTGTTCTCAGACGCGCTGTTTTCCGATGCGCTGTTTTCCGACAGGGTCGACTGCTGTCCGCGTTCTTCCAGTTCCTTCTCTTCTGCCGGACTTAACTGTTCCGTCATAAAGATATGCATATACGGCAAAACCTCTGTCAGGATATCACGGCACAGAAGACATGCATAACGTGTACCGTGCTCCTGGGAGCTTACGTTCGGTCGGTCAATGACCACGTAGATTGCGATCTGCGGATCATCTGCCGGAGCAAAGCCCATAAACGATACGGTATAATCCCGTTTACCCTGACCGGAACGCTCTGCGGTACCGGTTTTGCCGCCGATGCGGTAACCTGCCGGTCTGGCCCGGGTACCGGTTCCCTCATCCACAACACCGATACAGTAATCGATCATCAGATCCGATACATGCTCACTTACCACCTGCCGCAGCATCTTCGGCTCGATGTTTTCCACCACTGCGCCGTTATCATCCAGGATCTGCTTCACCACATGCGGCTGGTAATAATACCCGCCGTTCACCAGACTGGAGTATGCCGCGATCGTCTGGATCATCGTAACATTAAAGCCCTGTCCGAACGTGGATGTCATCAGCTCGGTCACACCCATGGTCCGCTCGTTGAAGACCAGGGATGCCGTACGCATCTCACCGGCCAGATCCACGTTGGTACGCAGGCCGAAATTGAAATTCTTCTGGTATTTTAAGAAGTTTTCTTTCCCGACCTTCTGGCCGATCAGCATGAGCGCAACGTTACAGGATTTTTCCACTGCCGTCTTTACGTCGATATCACCGTCACCGTACCTCTGATGGCAGCGGATCGTTGTGGTATGTTCGCCCTCACCAAACTTCAGATAGCCATGGCATGCAAAACGGTCGCCGTCATGGATCACGCCCATATCCAGGGCCATCGCCACCGTAAAGGTCTTGCAGACGGATCCCGGCTCGTAGGACTCGGAAATACAGAAGTTCTTCCATAAGCCCTGGCTGGCTTTTTCTGCATCACCGTCGGCGCGTTCGATCATACGCGCCACTTCTCCCTCAGAATACATGGACATATCCCAGGGATCGTTCAGATCAAAGTACGGATAGCTCGCCATTGCAAGGATCTCACCGGAATGGATATCCATAATGATGACGCCGGTATTATCCGAACCCATTTCATTTTCACGCCACTCACCTGCATGCTCCAGGTTGTAGTCGCGGATCTTTTCTTCACATACCCGCTGTATATAGGAATCAATGGAAGTTACCAGCGTATGTCCGTTCTCCGCCGGGATCACGGTACGCTCCAGCGCATTCTCCGCTGTCAGATAACCGTACTCTCTCCCGTTAC
>JAFWRC010000213.1 GCA_017508825.1 Lachnospiraceae bacterium | reverse complement strand
GGGTGTCTAAAAAAACGTCCGCACCCCCTCTATCTGATAATCTTCTATAAGATGTGATTCAAAATCCGGTAGTGTAAAATCATTCTCCGACGCATTATTTGACTCACCTATGTTGTCCGCCGCTTCATCGCTTTCGGTCACACGGATATCCTCGTCGTTATTTCTAACTTCGATCGGTGTCTCTACTGATTCTTCCTGCGATTCCCTTATACTTTCCGTTTCTTCTATTCTACTTGTTAGATTTTCCTGTTTGGATGTATCCAAATCCTTTTTCTCAAAAGCGCATCCCACAACTACCAGCATAAAGGCAGCTGCAACAGCCATCAGGATACGGCTCTTTTTCTTTCGATTTGCGATATTTACAATTCTCTCTTTCATAAACTTTTTCCCGTTGCTCATATTGGTAGTCATTACCATTCTGCGGGTTTTATGGAGTTTCTGTTCCACGCTTTCCAGAAGACATGCTCCGTAAGCGCTGCCTTCTTCCGCACCAATCTTTTCCAGCACCGCTTCATCACAAGCCAGTTCGCAGTCTCGTCCGGATGCAAAAAAAGCCATCCAGATGACAGGGTCATAGAAATAAACCGCTAAAACAATGTATCTAACGATCACCCAAAAAGCATCCCCATGAAGGTAGTGGCTTTCCTCATGTAATATTGCATATCTGATCTGTTCTTCTTCCGCCATACAGGAAGGCAGATAAATCGTTTTTCCCATCAAAAAAGGTGAAACAATACCATCTAAATGATAAACCGAAAGACCGCCCCCCTCAGATTTGCAATGAAATATTCTCTTTTTCTTACAGAAATTGAGAAACAAAGCATTAGAGATGATCATATAGATCATTAAAATGCCAACAATCCCCGAATACACCACTCCCACAACCGTCGAAAGCTTCGTCTCTTTCGCCGGCGTTGTGGTACTAATGTCAGATGATGCCTGTGTATTCACAGTGACCGCATTCTTCGGTGAAATCCCATTTATTGCAGGATTTTCATTCTGTTCCAGACCATCCTTTCGATTCGGAATCTCGTTCTGATCCAGACCATCATTTCCATCCAGAGCATCTTTCTGTGTCAGTAATTCATCCCTATTCAAGTCTTCCATCCGTGTCGGATCTGATAATTCTATTTCGGAATTCCTGATCATGGACTCTCCATCCATTTTCCCTCTTGTTCCTGAAATGTCCGATTCGTTCCAAAGGTCTATGTCCTCATTCACATCCTGAGGCTCAACTCCTTTTTCCTCCGCATGAAACAGATCCCCCATACTCATTTCCCATTGAAAAAAACGCGGTAATCTGACAAAAGGAAAACTTAGCAGAAATACCGGCACCACAATCCACAAGCCATATACAAACTTTTTACGGAGTCTTTTTCCGATCACTTTCCTGATCAATAGAAGAAATAATACAATCAGATTCAATCGCAACAAAATTTGCAGATACATATTAACCATTCGTTTTTCCCCTCTTTTTATCTAAGATCTCATATAGCTCATCCAATTCTTCTTCCAAAAAATCTTCATCCTCGATCAAAGTATTGATCATGAGACCAAGCTTCCCCTTGAAAGCCTTATTCAAAAAATGCTTTGCCTCCTCTATGACCGTTTCATTCTGAGGTATCTTTGCATGGTACTGTTTTGCTCTTTCCCCTTCCACAAAATAAACAGCACCTTTGGCTTCCAGTCGTTTCAAAAGAGTAATAACAGTATGCTTCGTCCATCCCGTGGACTCCTCCAACTCCTTCGTCAACTCGGTTATCGTCTTGGGCGAACTATCCCACAAAGCATTCATAATCTTCCATTCTGAATCAGATATTGCAATCATTATCTGTCTGCCTCCTGTTATTATCTGCTCTTATGGCGTCCATTGTAGATATAAGCGTTCACTTATGCCGCAACACATTTGGTACACATTTGTCTACTTCAGGATACTACATTGGTAGTCACTTGTCAACCTTCAACCTAAATATTTCTAACCGCGTCATGACTTTCGGATATGTGCTATCAACCACATTTGTACCTGTCACTGTGAACCGTGCTTACGGCACTATCGATTCCAGGATCTCGCGTTTTTCATCACGAATGCGAATATCACTAATCAATATACTGTATAATCAGCATGAAAAAAGCGTTCCGCTTGCGGAACGCAAGAGCCGAGCGCGGTTGCGACAGCAACATTTTCCTTACGCGCTCGTGCGCATCCCCCGGAGGGCTTTTTGCCTTATAGAAATTGCAAAGCAATTTCCTGTAAGGTAAAAAGCTCCCGCGAACGAGAGCTTTTCGGATAGAATTTCAAATGCTACTTTATCCTGCTATCACAGATTCAGGAAATTCTCCATCATTTTCTTACCGCACATCGTAAGGATCGATTCCGGATGGAACTGTACGCCGTAGACCGGATACTCCGCATGCTGCACTGCCATGATCTCGCCGTCCATGGTGCGTCCGGTGATCTTTAGGCAATCCGGCAGAGTGTTCGGATCTGCCGCCAGCGAATGGTATCTTGCAACGCCGATCTCGGACGGGCAGTCTTTGAATAACGGGGTCTCGATATCAATATCGATCACGGACGCCTTACCGTGCATCAATTCTTTTGCATAGGTGATGGTAGCGCCGTATGTCGCACAGATAGCCTGATGACCGAGGCATACGCCCAGGATCGGTACCTCTGCGCCGAGCTGTTTTACCACATCGATGATGACACCCGCATCTTCCGGACGCCCCGGTCCCGGCGAAAGGATGATATGCTCCGGCTTTAATGCCCGGATCTCATCTACGGTCAGCTCATCGTTACGGATCACTTTGATCTGCGGATCGATCACACCGATCAGTTGGTAAAGATTGTATGAAAAACTGTCATAATTATCGATCAAAAGGTTCATCCTTCTACCTCCTGTGCCATCTCCAGCGCCTTTATAAGTGCGCCTGCTTTGTTAATGCATTCCTGATATTCCTTCTCCGGTACGGAATCGGCTACGATGCCTGCGCCGCTGCGGACGAATACCCTGCCGTTTTTCTTATAAGCGATACGGATCGCAATGCAGGTATCCATATTACCGCCGAAATCGATATAACCGATCGCGCCGCCGTAGATGCCGCGTTTATTGTTTTCCAGTTCACCGATCAGCTGGCATGCACGGATCTTCGGCGCACCGGATAAAGTGCCCGCCGGCAGTACCGCTTCGATCGCATCCAGCGCATCTTTATCTTCCCGGATATCGCCGCGTACGGTGGAGCCGATATGCATTACATGAGAAAACCGCTCGATACTGTGCAGGCGTTCCACTTTGACCGATCCGAAATTGCTGATCCTGCCCAGATCATTTCTTCCGAGATCCACAAGCATATTATGCTCTGCCAGTTCCTTTTCATCGGCAAGCAGTTCTTTTTCAAGGGCTTCATCCTCTTCCTCGGTCTTACCTCTGGGTCTGGTACCCGCCAGCGGGAAGGTATGCAATACGCCGTCTTCCAGCTTCACCAGTGTCTCCGGGGATGCACCCGCTACTTCCACATCCGTACCGGAAAAATAAAACATATACGGCGACGGATTGATGCAGCGCAGCATACGATAGGTATTTAACAGACTGCCTTCAAACGGCGCGCTCAGACGGTTGGACAATACAATCTGGAAGATATCGCCCTCGCGGATATATTTCTTTCCGCGCTCCACCATATCGCAATACTGCTCCTTGCTGAACAGTGCCTCTACTTCACCGGTCAGTCTGCCCGGCATCTCGCTCTTACGGGTGCCATGTTTGATCAGCTGCGCCATCTTTTCCAATTCTTCGACGCCCTTCCGGTATCCCTCTTCACCGTCTTTGATACTCACATTTGCGATCAGAAAGATCTTCTGTCCTACATGATCAAATGCAATCAGACGGTCAAACAGCATCAGGTCCATATCCTGAAATTCTTCCATATCTTCCAGATCACATTTTGTCTTCGGCTCACTGTAATTGATATAATCAAAGGAAAAATATCCCACAAGGCCGCCGGTAAAGGAAGGCAGCCCTTCTACTTTGACACTCCTGTGCTGTGCCAGGATACGACGCAGGAAATCCGAAGGATGCTCTGCTTTCTGCTTTTCACCGTTTAACAGGATCTCGCCATCCCTGCAGCTCATCGACATCTTGGGATCATATCCCAGAAACGTATAGCGGCCCCAGTTCTCATCCGCCTTTGCCGATTCCAGCAGAAATACATGCGTAGATACTCCCTGAAAGATCCGCATTGCTTCGATCGGAGTGATAAAATCCGAAAGCAGTGTTGTGCTGATCGGTACCAGATCATAATCTCCGCCCTTGCACAATTCTTTGACTTCTTCATATCCCGGTGTGACCTTCATTGTCGTCCTCCTATGTCATACTCTGCTCCGGCCGTTCCGCCGGAGTCTCCATTTTCGTTTCACTTATCCCCGCAGTGCATCCAGCATCTGCTTTTTATCTGCAGCACGCATCAGTGTCTCGCCGATCAATACCGCATCTGCCCCCGCTTCACGTATCCTTCTTATATCCTCCGGTGTCTTGACACCGCTTTCGGATACATAAACCGCATCCTTCGGGATCTGTTCCCGCAGACGCAGTGCCAGTGAGGTATCCACGGAAAAATCTTTCAGATTACGGTTGTTAACGCCAATGATACGGGCGCCGATCGATACTGCGGTCTCCACTTCTTTTTCGTCGTGTGTCTCAACCAGTGCGGACAATCCCAGTTCATCACAGATCTTATGATACTTCAGCAGCTGCTCTTTCGACAGGATCGCAACGATCAAAAGCACCGCCGAAGCTCCCAGCATCTTGGCCTCATAGATCATATATTCATCTACGGTAAAATCCTTGCGGATCACAGGGATCTTTACGGTATCCGTGATCTCTTTCACATATTCATTCTTACCGAGAAACCACTTCGGCTCCGTCAGTACCGAGATGCAATCCGCCCCTGCCGCTTCATACTCCTGCGCGATCTGCAGATACGGAAATTCTTCCGCGATGATCCCTTTGGACGGCGATGCTTTTTTACACTCGCAGATAAATGACAGATCCGCTTTCTTCAATGCTTTTTCAAAAGCAAAATCTCCTTTCGGCAAAGCGTAAGCCTGTTCCTTTAATGCTTCTGTGGATACTGCTTTCTTCGCTTCTTCGATCCGCGTTTTGGTATATGCCGCGATCTCGTCTAAGATAGTCATTTGTATCATTCCTTCCACTGTTCTCTTGCCTTCCCCTTGAGGGGACGGTGTCGCCGCAGGCGACGGATGAGGTGTCTTTATAACTCCATTAATTTACCGGTTACTTATCTCGATCATCTTCTCCAGCGTAGCCGTTGCTTTCCCGCTGTCGATCAGTTCTGCTGCCAGAGCGATGCCGTCTTTCATAGATTCTGCCTTACCGCCGATATAAAGCGCAGCGCCGGCATTCATCAGTACCGCATTTCTCTTATGTCCCTTCTGTCCTGCCAGGATATCTCTGGTGATCTGCGCATTTTCTGCCGGTGCTCCGCCCTTCAGATCCTCCTTTGTACAACGCTCAAATCCAAAGTCCTCCGGCTTGATCATGGAAGATTTGAACCATCCGTCCTTGATCTCACAGATCTTGGTCGGTGCGGAAAGGGAGATCTCATCCAGCTTGTCCATACCATATACTACCATACCACGCTTTACACCCAGGTTAACCAGTACCTGTGCCAGCGGCTCTACCAGATATTCATCATAGACACCCAGCAGCTGCATCGTCGGCATTGCCGGGTTGGTCAGCGGCCCAAGGATATTGAACACGGTACGGAAGCCCAGTTCTTTACGAATCGGCCCTACATATTTCATGGAACTGTGATACTTCTGTGCAAAGAAGAAGCACATCCCAACTTCTTTTAACAATTCCACACACTTCTCCGGACTCTGCTCGATATTCACACCAAGCGCTTCCAGGCAGTCCGCCGTACCGCAGAGAGAAGATGCCGCGCGGTTACCATGCTTTGCTACCTTGATCCCGCCTGCTGCGCATACGATCGCTGTGGTTGTAGAGATATTAAAGCTGCCTGCATTATCACCGCCGGTACCTACGATCTCCAGTACATCCATACCGGTATCCACCTTAGTTGCGTGATCACGCATTGCTGCCGCGCATCCTGCGATCTCATCCGTGGTCTCTGCCTTTGCGCTCTTCGTGGACAGCGCTGCAAGAAATGCTGCGTTCTGTGTCGGTGTGGTCTCACCGCTCATGATCTCATTCATTACGGTGTAGGCCTCATCATACGTTAAGTCACCCTTGTTTACGATTTTTACGATTGCTTCTTTGATCATTTTCTTTTTCTCCTTTTCTGTAAAATAAAAACCCTGACAGAAAAACCTACTTTTCTGTCAGGGACGAATAAGATTCTTTATCCGCGGTGCCACCCTGTTTCACGAATTTGACTTCGTGCGCTTGCGGGATACCTGCATATCCCCGGCAACTAACGTATGCCTCACGTCACGGATACTCGGATGTTATATCCTTTCCCCATGCCCTCAGCGGCCCATATAAGAGAACTCTGTATTCTCACGCATCCATCGTACCACCCGGCTCACACCACCCCGGACTCGCTGGGAGATTTGCATCTCACTCGGTGATCAGACACTTTTTCTTCCGCTTCAATGGTTTGTCTGTCAGATTGTTTGTACTATACAACGACCAAAGACGTTTCGTCAACTGTTTATTTCTCAAACGGATAAGACTCCCTGTGTATCATTGACAGTTTCCGGGTTGTGTTATATTATTTCAAAATATTTGTTATACAGGAGGAATTAAGAAAATGATCGAAAACAATATCAAGATTCCGATGATCGTTACTGTCGTTTTGGAGGCATTCATACTGTTGATCACATTAGCATTGATCCAGGGGCAGGAGGTCGTCCTTCAGGCTTATTTTTCTACTGCCTGGGCCGCTACCACGGGCATACATGTTTTTCCGTTGCGTACTGTACTGGCTTTCGTTTTTCGTCTGGTTCTCTCTTTGAGCTGTCTGTTCACCATGCTGTATTATAAAGGAGAACGCCGGCGTATCGTCGCTCTGATCTTTATCGCTCTGCCTATTTTGATTTCTGTTGCATCTCCTTATATTGCCATGGCTGCGAGTGCACTTGAAGCCAGAAAACAGGGGGTAGATTATTATAGCATACACAGTGCCCTTACCTCTGCGATCAGTCTTGTGGTAAGTCCGCCGGGTACAGTTGCCACCACCCTCTACTATATCGCGTGCGGGCGTTACGGGATCAGCGAGCCGGAAAATGCATTTGATCCGAACAACTATATCCAGCCCTGAATACTTCCCGGGCATTTATCCTAAAATTGCTTGCGTATTTTATTTCGCACGTGTTATACTTTACAGGATTTTTTTCAGAAAGGAATATGAAAATGGCATTTGAATTCATCCGCAAGCTGCCTACACCGGACGAGATCCGTGAGCAGTATCCGGTTCCGGCAGAACTGGCAGAATTAAAGAAAGAAAGAGATCAGGAGATCTTCGATGTATTATCCGGAAAAAGCGACAAGTTTCTGGTGATCATCGGTCCCTGCTCTGCAGATAACGAAGAGGCTGTTTGCGATT
This sequence comes from Lachnospiraceae bacterium, assembly GCA_017508825.1. Classification (GTDB taxonomy): domain Bacteria; phylum Bacillota; class Clostridia; order Lachnospirales; family Lachnospiraceae; genus NK4A136. Next base: position 3,616 of record JAFWRC010000213.1, on the reverse strand, counting down.
ATGCAAACCGTCTGGCAAAGATCAACGATAAGGTAAAGGATCGTCTGGTTCTGATCCCGCGTGTATATACCAATAAACCGCGGACCAACGGCGACGGCTATAAGGGTATTGTGGCACAGCCCGATCCCGAGCAGGCACCGGACTTTTTGCAGGGTCTGATCGCGATGCGCCAGATGCAGCTGCGTGTTATGTCCGAAACGCATCTGACGGCAGCCGATGAAATGCTCTATCCGGAAAACTGGCATTATGTATCCGACATTTTGTCTTATGTAGCGATCGGTGCACGTTCCGTGGAAGACCAGCAGCACCGCCTTGCTACCAGCGGTTTCGATGTCGCTGCCGGTATGAAAAATCCGACCAGCGGGCATCTGTCGGTTATGCTCAATTCCATTTATGCAGCACAAAGACCGCATTCGTTCATCTATCGCGGTTATGAAGTAAAGACCGATGGTAATCCTTATGCGCATGCGATCCTGCGCGGCGCCGTCAATAAGCATGGCTCTTCGATCTCAAACTATCATTACGAAGATCTGGCTTTATTACTGGAACTGTATCAGGAAAGCAATGTGGTAAATCCTGCCTGTATCATTGACGCAAACCATAACAACTCCGGCAAGAAATTTGCAGAGCAGCCCCGTATCGTCAAGGAAGTGCTGCACTCCCGCCGCGTGAATGCAGATATCAAAAATCTGGTCAAGGGTGTTATGGTGGAAAGTTACATCAAGGAAGGTAATCAGAAGATCGGCGAAGGCATCTACGGCAAATCCATTACGGATCCCTGCCTCGGCTGGGCCGATTCCGAGCAGCTGATCTACGACATCGCAGATCTGGTATAATTCTTTAGCAGCATTCTGTACCTTTTCGCGGTCTCTATAAAAGAAAAACGGCACTCCTTTACGGATGCCGCTTTTCTTTTATAGAGGAGAAAAAGTATCGTGAATGGCTTAGTCATTCCGTACCCTAAAGCGGGGTACAGTGTCAACGAACTTACCCTCTCGGAAAGTTCTTTGCGTATACTTCACGCAGTTTGTTCTGCGACATATTCGCATAGATCTGCGTGGTGGAGATATCGGAATGTCCGAGCATTTCCTGTACACTGCGCAGGTCCGCACCATTCTCTACCAGATGTGCTGCAAAGGAATGACGCAGAGTATGCGGTGTAATGTCTGCGGTAATGCCCGCTTTTCTTGCATAATATTTTACAAGTTTCCAGAATCCCTGGCGGCTCATCGGCTGGCCGGAGCAGTTGGTAAACAGTACATCTGAAGTCTGATCTGCAAGCATCAGTTCTCTTGCGCTGCGGATATAATCACTCAAAGCTCTCTTTGCCGGTGCGCCGAACGGAACCACGCGTTCCTTTCTTGCATCGCGGCAGATGATGTATCCGATCTGCAGATTTACGTCAGATACTTTCAGTCCGATCAGCTCAGATACGCGGATACCGGTTGCATACAGCAGTTCAAGCATTGCACGGTCACGGATGTCTTTCGGTGTGTTGCCCTTCGGCTGATCCAGCAGACGGTTCACTTCGTCAGTGGTCAGGATCTCCGGCATCTTCTTTTCAATCTTCGGTGCCTTCAGATCTTCGGAAATATCTTCTTTCACATATCCCTTACGGAAGAGGAAATGGAAAAATGCTTTAATGGATGCGATATTTCTGGATACGGTTGCCGCTGCTGCGCCGCCCTTCTCCATATACAGTACATAAGACTGCAGTGTTGTTACGGTCATCTTGGAGATATCCGTGATCCCCTGCATCTGCAGGAACTTTTCCAGTTTCGCAATGTCTCTCTTGTAGGAGAGCTCGGTGTTGTGGGATGTCTTCTTCACTTCTTTCAGATAAGTGATGAACTCATCCAGTTCCTTTTCCATCATTGTTACTGTCATTTCCTCTGCCATAGTTTCCATAATCCCTCTCATTTGATTTTCTGTAACCCGCCGGACCTTTTTTCGTATACATAACTTTTTGCATTGTTTCGGTGTTATGTTTACGCCCTTGTGTTCGGCTATGATGTGATTATACGAATGCGTTTTTTAAAAGGCAAACAAAAAATCAAGTATTTTTTTCACGAAAAATCGCTCCGATTTTTGGGTTTACAAAATATCGTGCCGTCGATTTCAAAAACACCACATCTTGATAAAAATCCGCAAAAATCAACGCCAAATTTCGTTTTTTGATTGACTGAAATAGTCAATTTTGTGTCTTTTATGTGAACATGAAGGGGGTAAAAAAGTGATTTACAGAACATTCAGCACGTAATTTTTATGTCCGGTTACATAAAATACGTGCTAAATATGTCTGTTTAGCACGCCATTTTGTTTTCCATGGAAAAAGCCCCGAAACGCTTTATTTCCGGGGCTTTCGTACTCTGCTGCCATTGGATCGTTATTCTGCGAACGGACCTGCAAAAATGTTGTCAACACGTTTTTTTCCGAAATAATCCGTGTCAAATACGATACTGCTGCCGTCCGGATTTTCGAAACCTTCCTCCGGTTCAAAGGCCTCTCCGAGCGTTTCGCTGCTGATGATCGACGCCTTCGGCAGATACTGCATATAGTCGGTAACTACCTTATACTGTCCGTTTTCTTCTTTTAAAGAAACCTGAACTTTATGCTCCGCATCCACCACGGCTTTCTCTTCCATATCACAGGTCTTAGCTCCGTTAAAATACACATTCCCGCCGGTCCATACCGGAAGCGGCATATAGTAGCGGTCCCTGGGCTTATCTGCGCCTTCTCCGCAGTAGCCTTCAAAGCACTTCTCCCAGTCTTCTTCCTTCATATAGCCGCTGTACGGGATCGTACCGCATTCCAGATTGAAGCTGTCCCACTCATCATTGTGCAGCGGTGCGCACAGATCTTCCAGTCCCTGACGCACTTGCTGCTGAACGAATACATTATTATAGAAGCGCACATCACCGTGAAGGACGGTCATAAATCCGGTGATCGCCGTACTGTGCGGTTTATGGATCGGTGTATATCTGGGAGATGCATATTTCACGGATCCGTTATTTACACCGCGTCCCACACCGGTGATGGCTCCGCAGAACAGGTTGTGTACAAATGCCACGCCCTGTGCCGCCAGACGCACACTTCTCTCACTCATCATGATATTGTTATCGACCAGCGTCGGTCCATGGGCGATCTCGATCCACAGATCTTCACCCAGTCCCAAACCTTCTGCACATTCCGGTTTCAGCAGATGGTCTCTGGAAAGACAGTTATCATGGAATAAGTTCGAGCTTACTCTGGTACCCTGGCACTGCCAGTCCAGCCAGATGCCGCGGGTGCAGTCATGGAAATGATTGTTCCGGATGATCACATCGATCGCTGCATGCAGCTTGATCCCGCCGATCTCCGCACCTGCCAGATTACGTTTATTGTTGATATGATGAATATGGTTATTCTCGATCAGGGAAAATACACATCCCAGATTTCCGACAATACCGGTCTGTCCGCAGTCATGGATGTTGCAGTTACGTACGATATGCGAACCGATCGTTTCTTTACTCCATCCATCCAGCTGCGCGATCAGGGAACAGTCTCTCTGTGTCTGTGCGCCGTCTTTATACTTATACTTCAGCCACTTATTATCATTTCCCTGCTGCCGGTATTT
>JAFWRC010000026.1 GCA_017508825.1 Lachnospiraceae bacterium | reverse complement strand
TACTTTCCGCCTGAGCCTGGTCTCGTAGGAAACTGTACATAGCTTTGATGATCTCATTTTTGGATCTGAAATGATTATAGAGTGACGGTGCCTTGATCCCTATTTTCTCAGCGATCTGCGACATGGATACACCCTTCATTCCACTCTCCGCAGCAAGCTCCAGAGTTGCATATATTATTTCCTCTTTTCTTGTCATTTTCCCCCCTTTCTTGTGCGAATTAAATACAAGCCATCGCGTAACTTATGTACGTTAGTAATTATACTAATATTCATTAGTTTTGTCAATAAATAAACTTGAGGACGCGGGGGCGTTCCTTTTGTCCTCATTTTCCGAGGACACCTGAACCGTCCCCTTGTCCTCATATCACAGAAATACTGTTTACACGATGAGTAATGCTGTTTGCACGATCTTGGCACCATTTGAGAAGCAAAAGCATTATGCTGTCATTACCAGTATATAAGAGTCAGTGAACCGAAACGGATTGGGAAGAAGAAAAAATGGAATTCAAATACGATAAAACACAACAGAAGATCTTAAGGATTGTTTCAACAGTATGTACGATTCTTCCGCTTCTTGCCATCCTTATGGGAAAATATCTTTTTGGCAGGATGCCGATACTAATCATCGCGGTGATATTTAAAGGTGTGCCGCTCGCATTGGGTACTTGGGTGCTTTACGGAGAAAGTCTTTTGTATTTCCGAGAACTGCGGCGGCACGGGATTGAACCACCACTTCATAAAAATGACGCTGCCGAGATTAAGAAGATCATGAACAATATGAGCAAGGCGGATCAAACAGAAAATACAGACATCCCGAAAGCGATCGATACAATGAGTGTGGTTTTCTGCGCACTCGCATCCATGTGTGGGATCGCGTTTGTGCTATGGATGCTTTGGAAGAGCTCGTACTACGTAAACCTTGGTATGAACACCTGGTTGCCCTTTTTTTACATAGCCGGAGCAGCTGCGGTTGGTGTCTGGACTGTATACGGAATCCGATACTGGAAACAGAAGAATAACGCGATATACAAAAATGAAGGAGATCCGGATCTGCGAAAAAAGATACGTCCAGGCCTGACCATCAGTGCTATATCGATCGTCATACTGATAGCAGCAACGATGATCTACGGAGTTTTTCTGGAACAGGCAGGCAATGTGGTCTACTATATTAAGCTAAAGGAATTGTACGGAAACTATTACGGCGTTCACAAAGGAGAGCGGGTAGACCTGTCCAGAAACCAGGCAATGCGGAGCGACTGGGAAAAATACATCGGTGTATTCCCGCCGTATGATCAGGGTGGGACAGTCTATGAGTATGAAAGGCATGAAGATAGTCTCTATCCTTTTATGCACTTCCGCACCGTCTATGATGCAGATTGGGAAGGTACCAGAGCGATGGAACGGTATTGTACGACACTGGATCTGGCCGGCTGGAAGAAGCGTCAGGATCTGCTATATACCAAAACGATCGGAAATATGACCTATGTAACAGATCTGCAGGAATGGGATCAATACGGGAAAAAACAGGTGGTCATAGAATACTATAGCTATGATGATGAGGGACATGGTTTACTGCCATGAGATGTCGTTGGAAAGCCATCCCGTGACCTCCTTTCGTTTCGCCCCTATTTTATCAGACAATCCGTTCCGCTCTTTGCCATCTCCAGCAGTTCTCCGATCGGTACGGGTCTGGAATAATAATAACCCTGCAGGCTGTGAATGCCGTAGTCCTTCAGTATCTCACGCATTCCCTGAGTTTCGATTCCCTCTACACAGACATCCGCACCAAATGTCCCGGCCAGATCCGTGAAGTTGTTCACCATCCTGCGCTCTTTCACATCCTCTTCGATCTCCCGGACAAAACTCCTGTCAATCTTGATCGTATCAAACGGAAGATTCTTGATCAGCCCCACAGCAGAATAACCGGTACCGAAATCATCCAATGCGATCCGCACTCCCTCGGCACGCAGGCTCACCATAACATTACGAAGCAGATCCATATCCAGGAGCCTGCAGCGCTCGGTGATTTCCAGGCAAAGATGCTCCGGCGAAAAACCTGCTTTCCGGATAGCATTCCAAACCACTTCCGTAAAATCCGCTCTCTCCATCTGCGAATAGGAAAGATTCACATTGATCACAAAACCCGGAACATACTCGATCAATTTCTTCGCATCACGCATTGCTGTTTTAAGGATCCATTCCCCCAGTTCCGGAAAAAGCGGATCCGTTTCCAGAAACGGGATAAACACATCCGGCGGGACCACGCCGTATTTATCATTCTTAAAGCGGAGCAATGCTTCCGCGCCGATCAGTTTCTCCGTCTGCGCATCGACAACTGGCTGATAGAGCAGGTAAAATCCTTTGTAATCCTTCGAGATTGCCGCCCGGATTACGTGCAGTTTCTCCAGTTCCCGCCTGCTGTCACCTCTCTGTCCGTTCTGAAATATCACCAGATCCCCATGCTTTTTGATCTTGGATTCTTCATATGCGAAGTTCAGACAGGAATACACTGTCTGGTCATCCACGTCAAAATCCTCCAGAGGCAACAGTCCCGCATTCAGTTCCACCGCAAGTTCCAGATCATCTACCCTGATGCCCTTGCGAAAATGCGCCCGTATCTCTTCGTACAGATCAGCAAGCTGCTCCACCGTCTGCCCTGTGGACATAATAGCAAAACACGCCCCGTCCATACGGTAAGTACCGCCGCGGTTTGTCACATGATCCATCAGATAGCGTCCAAAATACTGCAGGATCTTGTTCCCGACCTTATACCCATACACTTCATTGATCTCGGTCAACTTGCCGATCCCGGCCATCCCGATCCTGACTTCTTTTTTATTGCGTATATATTCCTGCAGATCTGCAAAGAAACCATACTGATTGCGCAAACCGGTCAGCGTATCTATGTGGCTCCGCTGATTATGATTCCGGATCGCGCCCCCGAAATATTCCGGTGTTCCAAATTCATCTGTGATCACGATACCACGGCAGGTACAGAGAACCGTTTCCCCATCCGGTCTCATGGCACGGTACTGCATATCATGACCT
>JAFWRC010000212.1 GCA_017508825.1 Lachnospiraceae bacterium | reverse complement strand
GGTGATCCTTCCCAAAGATTGTTCCCTGCTATGGCTAAATGATTCCAAACAATTATCCGAAAAAAAGAGAGAGGAGCTTTATGAGAGGATCTGTGCGGAGGCAGTATCCACAGGTCTGGGTTATGTAGCTCCGGAACGGATCGATGAGATCAATATACTGCAGGCAACCTACGAGGCGATGCGGGAAGCTATATCAAAACTGACCCCGCAGCCGGATCTGCTTTTAAATGATGCGGTAACGATCCCGAAAGTTGCTATCCGACAGGTACCCATCATCAAAGGCGATGCCAAGTCGGCATCGATCGCGGCGGCCAGCATTATCGCCAAGGTGACCAGGGACCGCCTGATGGTACAGTATGATGAGATTTACCCGGAATACGGTTTCGCTGCAAATAAAGGATACGGGGCACAGGTACATATCGATGCGCTGAAAAAGTACGGGCCGACACCGATCCACCGGCGCAGTTTTATCAAAAATTTTATTGAAATCATTTAATACCGGGTTAGAAAGGGGGAGCGGCGTATGAGCATGCTAACACAGATCTTCGGTGTGGGTCAGTCCACTTCTGTTACGCAGCAGCAGACCACTTCTTCCCAGCAGCAGCCGCAGGCGGATAACCGCGGCAGCGAATATCTTTCCAAATTTTCGAGCGGACAGACCGTGGAAGGCAAGATCACCGGCATCAAGGGCAATGAGGTGCAGATCGAACTGCCGAACGGCGGTCAGGTCAATGCGAAGCTCGACAACGCTATGGCGTTGCAGCCGGGGCAGACGCTTACCTTTGAGGTGCGTTCCAATTCGGCAAATCAGATCTCTTTAACTCCACTTTATACCAACCTGACAATGGATCCGACGGCAGCCAAAGCGCTGGCGGCAGCGGGAATGGCCGTGAATGCGGATACGCTGGCTATGACGGGCGCGATGATGGATGCCGGGATGAATATCGATAAGGCATCGCTGGGCGACATGTATCATCTGCTGTCCTCGTTTCCGGGGCAGGACATCAATAATATGGTGGAGATGCAGAAACTCGGTCTGCCGGTAAACGAGCAGACGATCGAGCAGTATTCTGCTTTTAAAAACTACGAAAACCAGATCTCGGAAGGTATGAAGGAAATTTCGGAACAGGCCCTTTCTCTGTACGAGGAACTGGCCGGGGAAGAAGGCAGCCCTGAGGCGACGCATTTTATGCGACAGCTGACCGACCTGTTTGCCAAAGAGCTTCCGGGCGAGACGGCGGCTGATCTGCCGAAAGACCTGGTACAGACGGATCCGGAGACCGGCAAGGTGATACTGCAGTCCCAGGGGGCACAGTTGGAACAGGGGCTGTTAACGGAACTGTCGGATCTGATGGATAAAGCAGCGGCCATGCCGGAAAAGGAAGCGGCACTGCAGCCGGAAGTCAAAGAAGTGATCGAGCAGCTGAAAATGGCTCAGGCGGAAAACGGAACGGACAAAACTGCAGCGGAGCAGGTGAAACAATCGATTGAAAAGATCATTACCAAACTGGCACCGGATTCTTCCCTGGCGGCAGATGTCGGGAAGCTGGCGGCTACGGATGCGCAGATGCTCAAACTGTCCAATACTTTACTGAAGACGCTGGATGCGAGCGGCGGCGAGATCGCGAATAAAGCGCTGGAAGGACAGCTGAAAGAACTGTTTCAGTCTCCGGCGTTTAAGGAAGTGGTCAAAAATGCGATGAAGGATACTTGGATGCTGCGTCCGGAGCAGGTCGGCGATAAGGCAAATGTTGAGAATCTGTATCAGAAGCTGACTTCGCAGTCCAAGGAACTGACAGAGATGCTGCAGCAGATCGCAAAGCCGGAATCGGGTCTTGCGCAGAGTCTGGGAAATATGAGCAATAACCTGGATTTTATGAACCAGATGAACCAGGCGATGCAGTATGTACAGCTGCCGCTGAAGATGAGCGGAAGCGAGGCGACCGGCGATCTGTATGTTTATTCCGACAAAAAGAGCCTGGCGAATAATGACGGTAATGTCAGCGCCATGCTGCATCTGGATATGCAATACCTTGGCACGGTAGACGTGTATGCGGCCATCTCCCCGGGCAATCAGGTGAGCACGAAGTTTTACCTGGAGAGCGATGAAGTGATGGACCTGATCGAGGCGCATATTGATGAGCTGAATGACCGGCTGGCGAACCGGGGATACAGTGTACGTTCGGAAGTGAAAAAACACAGTGATGCAGACGAAACTTCCGGGAAGATCCGAAGCCTGACGGCACCTACCGCAACAGCGCGGCCGGTCCTAAAGCAAAGCTTTGATGTAAGAGCGTAGTATATATTCAGGATAGTCCGAAGCATTTATAACAAACGTCCAAACGAAAAGTGTTCCGGCGTTTACGATACGGGATATAAAGGAACCGAAATATGGCAGATACCAGACCGAAAAAAAAGACAGCCATAGCGCTGGAATATGACCCGAATGATGCGGCGCCGAAAGTGATCGCCTCCGGCAGCGGCGCGATCGCGGATAAGATCATCGAAAAGGCAAAGGAGAACAAAGTACCGGTGCACAAGGACGATAAACTGGCGAACACCTTATCACGCCTGCAGATCGGCGAGATGATCCCGCCGGAACTTTATGAAGTGGTTGCCGAGGTACTGATGTTTGTCGACGCCATGGACAAGATCAAAGAAAAGATGAAAAAAGCAGGGAAGTAGGAGCCGGGATTAATGCGAAGCATTAATTCTACATCTCAGCGACGAAAGGGCAGGACGAAGGATGGAAAAAACTACAAATCGGCGGCGGGCCGGTATGGAGCAGGAAACGCTGGCGGCAGCTTATCTTGCGCGGGCAGGGGTTAAGATCCTGGAACGCAATTACCGTACGCAAAAAGGTGAAGTTGATATCATCGGAGAAGACGGGGCATATCTCGTCTTTTTTGAAGTGAAATGGAGATCGCAGAGCGGCAGCGGTTTCGCTTCGGAAGCCGTTGACGGCAGAAAACAGCGTCAGATCTGCGGCGTGGCGGATCATTATCTCTACGCAAACGGTATCCCACAGGAGCAGGGCGTCCGTTTTGATGTGATCGCCGTGGACGGGGATAAGATAGAGTGGATCAGGAATGCTTTTCCGTATGTGGGAAGGAATTTTTAATGGGAAAAGGACATATATTGGTGTTTTTGCATAAAATTCGCAGTGTTTTTTCATAAATGTTGATTTGTTTCAGCGGTTATGTTATACTAGCGAATGTTTATATGGTGTTATGTTACCTAAAGGTTTTATAAATCAGAATGATCCGCTTCCCCGGATTCCACGCATGGGAAGTGCAAAGGATAAAGTGATATTCTGATCACAGAGGAGAATTATGGAAAACGAAGAGCGGAAACGGACCGGGCGCAGAAAACGCCGGGTACCGTATGGATGGATGGCAGCGACAGCTGTTTTGGTGGTGGTCTGCATCATCGAGTTAGCAGTGCTGCTTTCGCAAAAGAAGCAGCCGGACGAAACATCGGGCGGACCGGAAGAGTTACAGGCGCAGCTGGCGGCGGCGCAGCAGGAAGCCGATGCACTGCGTACCCAGATGGAAGTGTGTCAGGCGGAACGGGATGCTTATCTGGAACAGATCAATCAATTAACGGCCGGAACCATTCCGGCAGATCCGGCGGCGATCGCGGAAGTACCTGCAGAAGACCCCATGGCGGTACAGCCGGGAGAGATCACCTTGCCGGATGGTTCGGAGGAAGGCACTGGGGATGCCGGAGCCGGTACTTCGCAGGTCGGCTATACGATCGAGGAGAATGTAAAACGTATCTATGAAGATACCAGGTATCAGCAGTTTGCCAAGGCAAATGATCCTTATGATACCAAGCAGTATACCTTTGCGACGATGTATTCTTATCCTACGGATGTGGTATTTTTGGGCGACAGTCTTACCGAACGCTGCAGCTGGAACGAATTGTTTCCGGATCTGAACGTCAAAAACCGGGGCATCGGCGGTGATACCGTCAACGGTGTGCTGGTGCGTATGGATACCGTAATGAAGACACAGCCGAAAAAGATTTTTCTGATGGTCGGCGTAAACAATCTGATGAATAACAATTCCGTGGACCAGATCATTGAGGACTACAGTGTATTGCTGGATAAACTGGTAAAGATCCGGGATGAGGATGGTGTAAAGATCTATGTGGAGTCGATCCTGCCGGCAGGACCGGCGCTCAAAGAAGCTTCCCGCATCATCATGGATGGGCGTGAAGTGAACAAAGCCGTAAAGAGCATGTGCGAGGAACGCGGGATCACTTATATCGATCTGACCGATGCTTTTTCGAATGAAGATCTGGCTTTGAACAGCGACTATGATTATGACGGCGTGCATATCAATGCCAGAGGCTATCGCGCTTTGCGCGATATATTAGATGATTATGTATATGAAGGTTTTGGCGAAGACAATAACGAAGAAAACAGCGAAGTAAGCGAATAACGGAGGAAACAAGAAATGACGATCTTTGAAGAATTACAGGCAAGAGGATTACTGGCGCAGATGACGGATGAGAAAGAGATCCGTGAACTGATCGATAATGGCAAGGCAACATTTTACATCGGTTTTGACCCGACGGCGGACAGTCTGCATGTCGGACACTTCATGGCACTGTGCCTGATGAAGCGTCTGCAGATGGCAGGTAACAAGCCCATCGCTCTTTTGGGCGGCGGTACCGCAATGATCGGTGATCCTTCCGGCAAGACGGATATGCGTAAGATGCTGACCAAAGAAACCATCGATCACAATATCGAATGCTTTAAAAAGCAAATGAGCCGTTTCATTGATTTCGGCGAAGACAAGGCCATCCTGGTAAACAATGCGGACTGGCTGCTGGATCTGAACTATGTGGAAATGCTGCGTGATGTCGGTGCGCATTTCTCCGTAAACAATATGCTGCGCGCCGAGTGCTACAAGCAGCGTATGGAGAAAGGCCTGACCTTCTTAGAGTTCAACTACATGATCATGCAGGCCTTTGATTTCTACACCTTATACCGGAAGTACGGATGTAACCTGGAGTTCGGCGGGGATGACCAGTGGTCCAACATGCTGGCCGGTACCGAACTGATCCGCCGTAAGCTGGGCAAGGATGCTTACGCGATGACACAGGTGCTTCTGCTCAATTCCGAAGGCAAGAAGATGGGCAAGACCGAAAAAGGCGCAGTATGGCTGGATGCGGAAAAGACCTCACCGTTCGAGTTCTTCCAGTACTGGAGAAATATTCCGGATGCCGATGTACTCAAGTGCATCCGTATGCTGACTTTCCTTCCAATCGAAGAGATCAAGGCAATGGACAGCTGGGAAGGCAGCCAGTTAAACGAAGCAAAAGAGATCCTGGCATGGGAACTGACCAAGCTGGTACACGGCAAGGAAGAAGCAGACAAGGCGAAAGAGGCTTCCCACGCACTGTTTGCAGGCGGCGGAAATTCCGAAAATATGCCGACCACGATCCTGAATGCGGAAGACTTCACCGACGGTGCCGTAGATGTATTGACACTGCTGGTAAAGGCATCTTTAGCATCTTCCCGCGGCGATGCGCGTCGTAACGTAGAGCAGGGCGGTGTGTCCGTTAACGGTGAGAAGATCACGGATATCAAACATATTTTTGTAAAGGGTGATTTTGACGGCGATTTTGTTCTGAAGAAGGGCAAGAAGAGCTTTATGAAATATACGGTAGGCTAAATTGCGTGAACATACGATCATAAAAGTAGATCCGGGAAGTATTGCGGAAGAACTGGAGATCGAAGCCGGCGATGTGCTGCTGTCGGTCAATGACGAAGAGATCAAGGATGTCTTTGATTACCAGTATGCCTGCGAGGCGGAATATCTTGAAGTACTGATCCGTAAGCCGGACGGCGAAGAATGGCTTTTAGAAGTCGATAAAGAGGAAGACGAGGAACTGGGGATCCATTTTGACGAAAGCCTGATGGATAAATGTCATTCCTGCCGGAATAAATGCATCTTCTGTTTTATCGACCAGAATCCCAAAGGGATGCGGCCCACGATCTACTTTAAGGATGATGATACCAGACTGTCCTTTTTGCAGGGCAACTATGTGACACTGACCAACTTGAAAGATGCCGATGTGGAACGTATCATCAAGTATCGTATGGAACCGATCAACATTTCCGTACAAACCATGAATCCGGAACTGCGGGTCAAGATGCTGAAAAATCCGCATTCCGGAGAAGTACTCAAATATCTGAAAAATTTTTACGAAGCCGGCATACAGATGAACGGGCAGATCGTACTCTGCAAAGGAGTCAATGACGGCGACGAACTGCGTTTTACCATCGAGCAGTTAAAACAGTATGCACCGGTGATGCAGAGCGTATCGGTGGTGCCGGTCGGACTTTCCAAATACCGGGACGGGTTGTATCCGCTAGAGCCGTTTGAAAAGGCGGATGCGGAAGAAGTGATCGATATCATTGAATCCTATCAGCAGGAGATCTACGAAAAACACGGTGTACATTTTATCCATGCATCCGATGAATGGTATATCACGGCAGAACGGGATTTTCCGGAAGAAGAACGCTATGACGGATACCTGCAGATCGAAAACGGCGTCGGTATGATGCGTTCGCTGATCACGGAAGTCGATCAGGTACTGGAAGAGGAAGCAAAACAGGAAGTGCCGAAACGGAAAGTAACGATCGCTACGGGTAAAAGCGCGCATGCTGCGATCAAGGAGATGGCAGAGAAAACGGCTGCACATTTTCCGGGCATTGAAGTACAGGTTTTGTGGATCCGCAATGATTTCTTCGGACCGCGCATTACCGTAGCAGGCCTTATCACGGGACAGGACCTGATCGCACAGTTAAAACCGGTGGAGATCGGCGATGAACTGCTGATTCCGCGCTGTATGCTGCGATTCGGGACCGAGACCTTTCTGGATGACGAGACAGTCAGCGGCGTTGAAGAAGCGCTTGATACCAGGATCGGTATCGTAGAAAGTGACGGCAGGGATTTTGTTGATGCGATCCTCGGCCGCGAACGCAGGCATGAGGGAACGGTCAATCCCTATGAGTTAGAAGAGAACTGATAGAGAGCAACATCTCTTGAAAGGAACCAACATGGCAAAAAACAGAAAACCGGTGGTCGCAGTTGTCGGCCGTCCGAATGTAGGAAAATCAACATTGTTTAATGCGCTGGCAGGGGAGCGTCTGTCCATCGTAAAGGATACGCCGGGTATCACCAGGGACCGTCTGTACACCGACGTGGAATGGCTGGATAAGAGTTTTACGTTGATCGATACCGGCGGCATCGAACCGGACAGCAAAGATATCATCCTGTCCCAGATGCGTGAGCAGGCGCAGATCGCCATCGATACTGCGGATGTGATCATGTTCATGACTGATGTGCGGCAGGGACTGGTGGATGCCGACAGCAAGGTTGCGGATATGCTGCGGCGTTCCGGTAAGCCCATTGTATTAGTCGTCAACAAAGTAGACAGCTACGAAAAGATGATGCCGGATGTCTATGAGTTTTATAACCTGGGCCTTGATGAGCCGTACCCGATCTCGGCTTCGGAACGCCAGGGACTGGGCGATCTTTTGGATAAGGTCATTTCTTATTTCCCGGAAGGAACCGCTGAAACCGAAGAGGATGATACGCCGAAGGTGGCGATCATCGGTAAGCCGAACGTGGGCAAGTCTTCCATCATCAACCGCCTGATCGGGGAAAAGCGTCTGATCGTTTCGGATATTGCCGGCACCACCAGAGATGCCGTAGATACGAGGCTGAAGCGCAACAATAAGGAATATATCTTTATTGATACGGCCGGACTGCGCCGTAAGAATAAGATCAAAGAAGAACTGGAAAAATACATGATCGTGCGTACCGTAAGCGCCGTCGAGCGCTGCGATGTGGCGGTACTTGTGATCGATGCCACGGAGGGCGTGACCGAGCAGGATGCCAAGATCGCGGGTATTGCGCATGAACGCGGCAAGGGTATGATCATCGTGGTCAATAAGTGGGATCTGGTAGAGAAGGATAACAAGACATTAAACGAGTTTACCAAGAAGATCCGGGATACGCTGTCCTTTATGCCTTATGCGGAACTGCTTTTTGTATCCGCCGAGACAGGCCAGCGTCTGCCCAAACTGTATGAGATGATCGATGTAGTGATCGAAAACCATGCGATGCGTGTACAGACCGGTGTGCTCAATGAGATCATGGCAGAAGCGGTGGCGCTGCAGCAGCC
>JAFWRC010000211.1 GCA_017508825.1 Lachnospiraceae bacterium | reverse complement strand
ATCCGGATCATATCCCGGAAGAGCCGGAATGATCAGATGATACTTCTTTTCCAGCAGCGGGATCACATATTCAAAATAATCCCACATTACGATGGAAGGATGTACCAGTACGATAACCTCTTTATTCTCTTTTCCGAATTCGTGTATTGTCATATTAACGCCTTTCTATTATTCGTCATAATAATGCCAAATGCGGTTAGTTAACGCTAACCGCATTTAGTGTACCACTTCTTTTTCTGAAAATCAAGTTTTTGTTTTTTTTTACATCTTCCAGTTCTGTGAGATCATCTGCTGCTTGGTCATACGGCTGTAGATACTGTCATACGCTGCCAGTTCTGCCGGACTGCCCTGCTCTGCGACCACTCCATCCTTCAAAACAACAATATGATCCGCATTTGCGATCGTACGCATACGATGCGCAATAATAAGAACCGTCTTATTTTTGATCAGACGCGAAAGCGCTTCCTGGATCACGGTCTCATTCTCGGCGTCCAGAGAGGCTGTTGCCTCATCCAGAAGGATTACCGGGGCATCCTTCAGAAATGCTCTGGCAATCGATATCCTCTGTCGTTCACCACCGGAAAGTTCGCTGCCGTTCTCTCCGATATTAGTATTGTATTTTTCCGGAAGCAGGTTTACGAAGTCTACGCAGTTTGCAAGCCTTGCCGCTTCCATAACTTCCTCATCCGTTGCCCCATTTTTACCGATACGAATATTCTCCATCACCGTATTATTAAAGAGCGTTACATCCTGGAACACAATAGAATAATTGGAAAGCAGTGTTTCCGGATCGATCCCGGAAATATCCTCACCGCCAAGTGTGATCCGGCCGCTGTTTGTATCCCAGAATCTGGCTGCCAGTCTTGATATTGTCGTTTTACCACCACCGGAAGGTCCGATCAGTGCCGTTACTTCACCCTGCTTTGCTGTAAAGCTCACATCTTTCAATACATCCGTATCATCCGCATATTTAAAGCCGACATGATCAAAAACAATATCGTATCCCTGATTATTCATACTTTCCGTACCACTCTGCACCTCATGGGAAAGTACTTCATCCAGACGTTCGCACTGGATCCCGGTTGCAATGATCGCCGCAAAATTCTGCAGTGTGATCTCCATAGGATTATACAGTCTGGCAACCAGCATCAAAAACATAAAGAACGCCAGCAGATCGATCTCGCCTCTTGCGAATAATGTACCTCCTACGATGGCTGTTGTACCGATACCAAGTTTCAGAATGATCGCAGCGGAATTCACGTAAACCGCCATCTTCAGTTCGGTGAAGAGCGCCATCTGCTCTACCTTTTTGATCTTTACATCCAGTTCTTCCATATAGCGGTTCTCTGCTTTATTTGCACGCAGATCTCTGATAGATTCCAGACATTCCTGGATGCCGTCTGCCATATCCATCTTGACTGCCTGATTCTTTCGTACTGCACGTTTCTCCGCGCCGGAGCAAGTGATCACGATAAAGAATGCAACCGGGATCACCCAAAAACTTGCCAATACCATTCTCCAGTCAAAGAAGAAGAACAAACTGATACCTACAAGGATCACGGATGCGATTGCGCCGATCAGTTCCGGGATCCAGTGACTGGAAGCCGTCTCGATCATTGCACAGTCCCCCAGGATATTGGTGGTCAGATCCGCGATATTCTTTTTTCCGAAATAGGAAAGTGGCAGCTTACGCAGTTTCTCCGCAATGACCGTTCTGCGCACACCGCTCTCACGGTATGTGGTAAGGAACGTTGCGTTATATTGAATAAAGTTCGTAATTGCAACCAGCGCAATGATCACAAGTGAAGCGATCACATAAAACATTCTTCTGTCTTCATGCAATCTGTCATTTAACAGATCATTGATCAGATTATAAAGAATTCCGGCAGACATCATCAGTACAATATTGGTGATCATCACACTGATGCAAGCCTTCACCATATCTACCGCGCCCTGTTCCGAAAGCGCATATTTATGCTGTAACTTTTTGATTATCATTTTACGCACCTACCTTCCACTCGATCGATCTGGTATATTCATCAAACATCTTTGCATACAGACCGTTCTGTTTTATCAGTTCTTCGTGTGTTCCGGATTCCGTACATTTTCCGTCATCCATCACAAAGATCTTATCCGCATTTACAACCGTACTTAACCGGTGTGCGATCATGATCAGCGTTTTATTCTTTGCCAGTTCTTCAAATGCTGCCTGCACCTTTGCTTCATTATCCGGATCCGCAAATGCCGTAGCCTCATCCAGGATCAGGATCGGCGCATCTTTTAGTACCGCTCTGGCAATGGTGATCCGCTGCTGTTCTCCGCCGGACAGATAGGTTCCCTTCTCTCCGATCACCGTATGGATCCCTTGGGGGAGTTTCTCGATGATATCCATACACTGCGCTTTCTGCAGTGCTTCCATCACTTCCGTTTCCGTAGCCTCCGGTTTACTCAACCGCACATTATCCAGGATGGACTTTTTGATCAGACGGCTGTCCTGGAACACAAAAGAGATCCGGTCCATCAATTCCGCAGAGGTCATCTCTTTTACATTCACTCCTCCGATCTCGATGGTGCCTTCCGTCACATCAAAAAATCGTACCACCAGTTCTGCGATCGTTGTTTTTCCGGAACCGGACGGTCCCACCAATGCAATGTGTTCTCCCGGTTTGATCGATATGGATACTTTCTGAACCGCATCACGCGTGGCATCCTTATAACGATAAGAAACGTCTTTTAATTCGATTCCGGAATCCTTCGGTTTCTGACCATTGCTGCTTTCCGCAAGCGGCTCGATTTCCATGATGCGGTCAACGCGTTTCAGTGCATCGATCAATGTCATTTCCGCCTCACCGGAATAAGCGATCTTCGTGAGCGCGATCGTGATGAGCGGAGTGATGATGATGTAATACATAATGTTTAGAATATCCGCATTTGACACCCCGTCTTTTGAAACCACAAACGCTGCGATCACGATAAATGCAAAGATCGCATTCACACAGGTCATAAATCCCGTCATCGGAAACCGGAGCATAAGGGTGTAATCCGTTGCCCATTTTCCGAAACCATCGATACAATCCTTAAAACGCTTGAAGGAATGCACCGTCTGACCGAAGGTCTTTACCACCGGAACACCTCTTACATACTCGGTTGCCTCACTGCTCATGGTATCCAAGGCATCCTGGTATTCTTTCATCTTTTCCTGCATGCCTTTTCCCATCATGGTCATCATGCAGCAAAAACCGATCACAGCAGGGATCATACAGAGCAGTCCGATCTTCCAGTTAAATGCAAAAACCAGTACCAGCAAGCCGACCGGTGTTACTGCTGCCACGGTCTTGTCCGGCATGGTATGTGCAATATAGGTCTCTGTCGCCGCGGTAGAATCATTTACGATACGGCGGATCTTACCGGTCCCATCTTCATCAAAGATCCCCAGCGGCAACGTCAGGATCCTGCGCATCAGCGAACTTCTCATATTCGCCTGCGCACGAAACGCTGTAATATGCGTACACAATAATGCCGCAATATAGAGAAGGAGTGCCCCAACGATCAATGCTACCGCGCCCCAAGCATAACCGTTGATCTGTCCTGCATCCTCTCCGTCTACTGCTACTTTGATGATCCTCCAAAGCAGAAAATAAGGTATCAGCGTAAGAACCGCACTCAACGCTGCCAACGCACGTCCCAGCGTGATCAGGTTCTTATGCCCTCCTGCATACTGCCGGATCAACTTCATGTGATCATACTTTTCTGTCTTTCCCACTTTTCTTTCCTCCCGTATCTTCTTTATCCAAACCGCTTTTCGCGGATGATAACGCACTCATCTGTTAGTTATCACTAATCATTTTCTGATCGCTAACGACATTAAAAAAGAGCCTTGCGGCTCTTTAGCTTACTCCCATGATCCTCAGCCATCCCGGCATAAAGAATTGTTGTATTGTATCCAGATATCGGTTGATCTTCGGTTCATCATAATGATGCAATATCGTCTCGAAGCAGGCTGTTACATATGCTGATAATAATATATGCACTTCCTCTTCGTCGACCTCGATCACCGGATATCCTTTCTTTTTCAGATACTTCACTGCATCCAGAAACATCTTCTGATTCTGCATCACAAAATCATGAACAAAATCCACATACTTCGTCCCTGCGGATTTT
>JAFWRC010000210.1 GCA_017508825.1 Lachnospiraceae bacterium | reverse complement strand
GCTTCCTTAACGATGCAGCTAAGTACACTGCTGACGGCTGCTACGTAATGGATTGGGCTACAAACTATCAGCCTAACGTAGATGACTATCGTGCAGCACTTGTTGCAGCACTTAACCAGTACAACGCTGATCAGAGCGATGCTAACTGGGATCTCGTAAAGGCAGCATTCGTTGACGGCTGGGCTACACAGTACGGACTTGCAAACGCTGACTGATAAAGCCTCACGATCTGCATATTAGACTTATCAGAGAGGCGGGCGACACAAATTACTCGCCTCTCTTATTAGGAGGTTTCGTATGAAAAAAACACGATCCAAAACCCCGAAGGAATCAATCAAAAAACATTTTCTGTTATTTATGGGGCCGGTTTTAGCGGCATTTATCATCGGCTTTGTATGGCCGTTCATCCAGGGAATATATCTTTCATTTTGTAAATTTCGATTGATAAAGGATGCTGAGTTTATCGGCTTTTCGAACTACGGCAAAGCCTTTTCGGATGCCAGCTTCAGATATTCCTTTGTATATACAGCTGTTTTTGCGGTAGTAAGTCTTGTACTTATAAATGTTCTGGCTTTCACGGTTGCATACATCCTGACTCAGAACATAAAGGGAAGCAATCTTTTCAGAACGGTATTCTTTATGCCGAACCTTATCGGCGGTATCGTTTTGGGATACATCTGGGCGATGATCTTTGACGGTATTCTTTCCAGATACAGTACATCCATCCTTTTGGAGACAAAGTACGGCTTCTGGGGACTGATCATACTGATGATCTGGCAGCAGGTCGGATATATGATGATCATCTATATCGCAGGACTTCAGGCAGTTCCGGACGATATGATCGAGGCTGCCAGCATAGACGGAGCAAGTCGCAGCCAGATCCTTTTCAGGATCACGATCCCGAATGTCATGCCTTCGATAACGATCTGCTCATTCCTCGGACTTACCAATGGGTTCAAGCTTTTCGATCAGAACCTTGCACTGACAGGCGGACAGCCTTTCGTCATCCAGCCCGACGGATCGGCGATCAAGACAACAGAGATGATGGCATTAAATATCTTTAATACATTCTACGGTTCCAACAAGTCAGCTACAGGCGTGGCTCAGGCAAAGGCGGTATTGTTCTTCATCCTGGTTGCCGGACTTGGACTGTTACAGCTTGCTTATACCAGAAAGAGGGAGGTGCAGCAGTAATGAAGAAAGATATAATAAGAAAAACGATCTACTCAGTCGTTCTTGCTTTCGTATGTATCATATGGGTGCTCCCGGTTCTGGCAGTTGTGATCAATTCTTTTAAGGTAAATACATTTGTTAAGACAAATACTTTTGATCTGCCTACGGGTGAGATGAACGCAGGATTCTCCAACTTTGTAAAGGGTATGACCTTCGGAAACTATCCTTTTTTCAAGAGCGTTCTGTACAGCGTTGTGATCACCGTCCTTTCAGTCGGACTGATCCTTCTCTTTACATCCATGGCTGCATGGTATATCGCAAGAGTTGATAATATGATCTGCAAGATCGTATATTTCCTTTGCGTATTCTCAATGGTAGTTCCTTTCCAGATGGTAATGTTCACGCTTTCAAAGACAGCGGACAAGCTCAAGCTCAACACGCCCTTTACGATTCCGATCGTATACCTGGGCTTCGGTGCAGGATTGGCGATCTTTATGTTTGTGGGATTTGTAAAGAGCATTCCTCTGGAGATAGAGGAGGCGGCAGCGATCGATGGTTGCGGACCTATCGGTACATACTTTATGGTAGTTGTCCCCATGCTTAAGCCTACGCTTATCTCAGTCGGCATCCTGGAGCTTATGTGGGTATGGAACGACTATCTGCTCCCTTATCTTGTTTTGGATATCAACGAGTACAGGACCATACCGATACATATCCAGTATCTTAAGGGAAGCTACGGAACGGTTGACCTCGGTGCTACGATGGCATTGATCCTGTTATCCATCATTCCGGTAATCATATTCTATCTTGCCTGCCAGAAGTACATCATCAAGGGCGTTGCGGCAGGTGCAGTTAAGGGATAAGAATGAGCGAAAATATCACCATAAAAGACATTGCCAGGATCTGCGGAGTGGGTGTTTCCACTGTTTCGCGTGCGATAAATGATGATCCGGGCATCAATGAAAAGACAAAAGAGAGGATACTTGAGACCGTAAGGAAGTTCAGATACGTTCCCAATACGAGTGCAAGGAATCTCAAGATGACGGAGTCCAACACCATAGCATTGATAGTCTGTGGTGTTGGGAACATCTTCTTCACATCGATGTATGACGATTTTCAGAACGAGCTTGAAAAGAACGGTTATGACTTTTTGCTTCATTCCGTTGACAATGATGTGAACATCCCGGCAGAAGCGCTTCGGCTTTCAAAGGAAAAGAGGCTTAAGGGTATCGTATTCCTCGGCGGATGGATCAATCCCAACAGCAAGTCTCTGTTAAACGTTAATGTTCCTTATGTCTTTTGCACGGTCTCACATACGATCGAGGGGCCTCATGCTCCCTGTCCGACAGTAGGTATTGACGATATCGCTGCGTCAAAGCGTATGGTGGATTATCTCTGCGATATGGGTCATAAAAAGATCGCTATCATAGCCGGTGTCGAGGGTGATATGGCAGTCGCAGGAGGGCGACTTTTGGGCTACAGGAAGTCGCTGGAGGAACACGGCATAGAAGTGGACGAGGATCTGGTCTTTCATATGAAGAAGGATATCGACGAGTTCACCGTAGAAAACGGATATGTCGTTACCAAGGAACTGATCGCGTCAAAAAAAGAATTCACGGCTGTTTACTGTATATCGGATCTTACCGCGATAGGTGCGTATCGCGCCATATATGATGCGGGACTGAAGATCCCCGATGATATCTCGGTTGTCGGATTCGACGGTATAGAGCTTGGAGATTACATGAATCCCAGGATCACAACGATGGTCCAGCCGCGTCATGAGATGGCTTTGGAATCCGTCAGGATCCTCTTAAAGCTCATATCACAGGAAGAGGGTATAGCTGACACGGTATTCCCCACTGAGCTTTTGACACGCGATTCGGTCAAGAAAATAGGTTGATCAAAAGGAGAATTTGATGAGAAAAAGCGGAGTACTTTTCCCGGTGTTTTCACTGCCGGGTGCATATGGGATCGGCTGCTTTTCGAAAGAAGCATATAAATTTGTGGACTTTTTGGCAAAGTCAGGTCAGAGCTACTGGCAGATGCTGCCGATAGGACCGACCAGTTACGGAGATTCGCCGTATCAGTCGTTCTCGACTGCTGCCGGAAATCCTTATTTTATCGATCTGAAGGAGCTTATAGATGAGGGACTCCTGAAAAAGGTTGAGTGCGATCGTGCAAAGCTTAAGGCAGATGATAAATATATAAACTACGGACTATTATATGAGAATCGCTACCCGCTCCTGAAGAAAGCTTTTGGCAGGATCTCGGATGATAAGCGTTCCAAGGTGGAGCGATTTGTGAAAAAGAATAAAAAGTGGCTTCCGGATTATGCTCTGTTCATGGCATTAAAGAACGCACACGGCGGAGCTTCTTTTATGCTGTGGGAGGATGAACTCAGACTTCGTAAGCCTGTGGCGATCAAGGCTGCTTTTCAAAAGTATGCCGATGAAGTCCTCTTCTATGAGTGGATCCAGTATGAATTTTTCGGTCAGTGGGAGAAGCTGAAGAAGTATGCCAATAAGTCCGGGATCAAGATAATCGGTGACATTCCGATCTATGTTGCCGAGGATAGTGCAGATGTATGGGCGCATCCCGAGCTTTTCCAGATGGATGAGGACAGAAGTCCGGTTGCAGTTGCTGGCTGTCCTCCGGATGCTTTTTCGGCAGACGGACAACTCTGGGGTAATCCACTCTATGACTGGAAGTATCACAAAGAGACCGGATATGCTTGGTGGATAGAGCGTATGAAAAACTGCATGAAGCTCTATGATGTCATCCGTATAGATCATTTCAGAGGTTTTGACGAGTATTACAGCATCGTTGCCGGTGCAAAGAATGCCAGGAAGGGCAAATGGAAGAAGGGTCCCGGACTGGCGCTCTTTAAGGCTGTCAAAAAAGAGATAGGAGAGACTCCGATCATTGCAGAGGATCTCGGTTTTATGACGGATTCCGTCAGAAAGCTGGTCAAAGACACAGGTTTCCCGAATATGAAGGTCCTGGAGTTTGCATTTGACGGACGGGATGAGAGCTCATCCTCCGATAAGACGAATGACTTTCTGCCCTTCAATTATTGTAAAAACTGCGTGGTATATACCGGCACGCATGATAACGAGACGC
Organism: Lachnospiraceae bacterium; assembly: GCA_017508825.1. Lineage (GTDB taxonomy): Bacteria > Bacillota > Clostridia > Lachnospirales > Lachnospiraceae > NK4A136. The sequence continues at coordinate 3,079 of JAFWRC010000210.1, read as the reverse complement.
TGCGCGGATGGCTGGACAGCATCAAAAAAGCTGAGCTTGCCGAGGTTCAGGATTATGTCGACTATCATGTAAAGAATAAGGCGGTTCTCACCAGAAAGCTGGTGCGTGCAGCGCTGGCGTCGTCCGCAGATATGTGTATAATACCTATGCAGGACTGGCTCGGACTTTCAAACGAGGCCAGGATCAATACTCCGTCTACGATAGGGGAGAATTGGAAATGGCGCATGGACAAGGACGCGCTGACCAAGGATCTTTCGGCAGAGATGAAAAAACTGACGAGATTGTACGGAAGGTAAAACTTTTGTGTATCATTTGAGCACATTGTGATAACGAAAGGAGAGATTAATGGAGCAAAGGATAGAGGAAGTACTGAAGGCCAACTTTGGCAGAGGGATCGCTCAGTGTACCGAGGAAGAGATCCAAAAGGGACTGCTGATCCTTACGAAGCAGGAGATGGCAAATCGTCCCAAGCTTTCAGGCAAGAAGAAGGTTTACTATATCTCGGCTGAGTTTCTGATCGGAAAGCTTTTATCAAACAACCTCATCAATCTCGGCATGTATGACGGGGTTAAGGAGGCACTTAAGAAGCATAACAAGGATCTGTCGCTCATCGAGGAGTACGAACCCGAGCCTTCACTCGGAAACGGCGGACTCGGAAGACTTGCGGCATGTTTCCTGGATTCGATCGCGACACTGGCTCTGCCCGGAGACGGTGTGGGACTCAACTATCATTACGGTCTGTTTGAGCAGAAGTTTGAGAACAGGCTTCAGAAAGAGGTAAAGAATCCCTGGATCACGGATAAATGTTGGCTCAATCGTACAGACAGGAGCTTCTTGGTTCCTTTCAGACGCTGTACCGTGCGTTCGGCTATGTATGATATAGACGTTCCCGGATATCAGACGGAGGGCATCAATAAGCTGCATCTGTTTGATCTGGATTCCGTGGATGAGAATCTGGTAAACGGAGATTCCATAAGCTTTGATAAGAACGAGATAGAAAAGAACCTGACACTTTTCCTGTATCCTGATGACAGCGACAGAGCGGGACAGGTACTCAGGATATATCAGCAGTATTTCATGGTAAGTAATGCGGCTCAGCTGATCCTCGCAGAGACCGAGGAGCGCGGCGGAGACATCCACAGACTCCATGAGTATGTCGCGATTCAGATCAACGATACACATCCCTCGATGGTCATCCCGGAGCTCATCAGACTGCTGCAGCTTCGCGGGTTCACGATGGACGAGGCTATCTCGGAAGTCAGAAAGACATGTGCTTACACAAATCACACGATCCTGGCAGAGGCGCTTGAGAAGTGGCCCATGGACTATATGGAGGAGGTTGTTCCTCATCTGCTTCCGATCATTAGGGAGCTTGATAACCGTTTAAGACACGAGTTTGCTGATCCGACCACATACATCATCGATGATGACGGACGTGTTCACATGGCACATATGGATATTCATTATTCATATTCCGTTAACGGAGTGGCTGCGCTGCACACCGACATCCTCAAGAAGAGTGAGCTGAAGAACTTCTCGAAGATCTATCCCGGAAAGTTCAACAACAAGACTAACGGTATCACCTTCAGAAGATGGCTGATGCACTGCAATCCCGAACTTACGGAGCTGATCAGAAGCCTGATAGGAGACGGCTTCTTAAAGGATGCGGACAGACTCGAGGGACTGTTAAAGTATGCAGATGATACCGAGGTGCTCGATAAGCTGCTTGCAATAAAGACAAATAATAAGAAAGTTGCAGCGAAGTATCTTAAGGATACCCAGAATACAGAGATAAGCCCTGACTCGATCTATGATGTTCAGGTAAAGCGTCTCCATGAGTACAAGAGACAGCAGATGAACGCGCTTTATGTGATCTACAAGTACTTTGAGATCAAGAGCGGCAAGAAGCCTACCCGTCCGATCACCGTGATCTTCGGAGCAAAGGCAGCACCTGCCTATGTTATCGCAAAGGATATCATCCATCTGATCCTTTGCCTGCAGGATCTGTGTGCAAAGGATCCTGAGGTGGCACCTTACCTGCGCGTAGTGATGATCGAAAACTATAACGTTCAGAAGGCAGGGATCATCATACCTGCGGCTGATATATCCGAGCAGATCTCCCTTGCCAGCAAAGAGGCATCCGGAACCTCAAACATGAAGTTCATGCTCAACGGTGCAGTTACCCTCGGCACCGAAGACGGAGCCAACGTGGAGATCCACGAGCTGGTGGGAGATGACAATATCTACATCTTCGGCGAGAGCTCTGATACGGTCATCGGACTCTATGACAGACATGCCTATGTGTCACGTGACTTTTATGAGAATGATGAGCTGATAAAGAAGCTCGTAGACTTCATCATCTCACCAGAGATCATGGCACTGGGTACGGCCGAGAACCTCAACAGGCTCCATAATGAGCTGATAGTCAAGGATTGGTTCATGACGCTTCTTGACATTAAGGATTATATCCGCGTCAAGGACCGGATGATCGGTGATTATGAGGACAGACGCCGCTGGGCGAAGATGTGCATCAACAACATCGCAAAGGCCGGATACTTCTCATCGGACAGGACGATAGCAGATTACAATTCGGATATCTGGCATCTGAAGTAATTGGGGGCTGCCCCGGAAATATCAGAAGAGGGAAACGTAGTGTTTATGCGTGTTTTAGTGTGCAGCGGCATATGAGGATGGAGCAGAAAAGTACATAAGTGCAACACTTGGTACCACATTTTTCCATACAATAATATGCAATAATAGTAAATAGTTGCGATTTGTAGATTCGTTTTGATCAGGAAAACTCTTTCCAGACAGTAGGTCTGGGAAGAGTCAGGGGCTGTCGCACTAATCTAAAGCGACAGCCCCTTTATGCGCTGAAAAGAAAACTGGGTATTGACCAAAAATTGGTTTTAGGTTGTAGTTTGCTTGTTGCAGAAAACGTTTTCCTAAAGGAGAATTATAATGAACAGAAGTGCCATATATCACAGAATGTCAGAACAGTACTGCTATTGTCTAGATAATGACCACCTGATAATCAATATCAAAACAGGATATGATGTCGATAAAGCGTTTATCATAT
>JAFWRC010000209.1 GCA_017508825.1 Lachnospiraceae bacterium | reverse complement strand
GTGAATGACCGCAGTGTATTAAAATACGATTATCACAAATATAAAGAAGTGCCGAGGCGTCCGCTGTATGAGCGCCTGACACCGGAAGATAAGCAGCTTTTGCTCGAAGCGTTTGTGGAAAACAAAAAAGAGATCGAAGCGCGCATCGCGGAAGCCAATGCATCCGGCCGGGAAACGGTACTGATTCTGACGGATCCTTTGTGTGATCTGGATACCAGGAAACGCATCATGGAAGACCAGTTGGAAATGTTTGGGAAAGATGCGGTGGGGAAGGAAACACTGGTCTTTATCAAACCGCATCCCCGTGATCTGCTGGATTATAAGAATCTGTTTCCGCAATGCCCGCAGTTTGCATCTACGGTACCGATGGAACTGCTGAATTTTTTTGCGGGGATCGAATTTGACCGTGTGGTTTCGGTCTACACGGAACTGGCTTCCATCGATTTTGCAAAAGAAAAGATCCGGCTCGGGCATGACTTTATGGACAAGTATGAGTCGAAGGATAAACATCGCTGGAGCGATATGATATAGAACATGCCTTCCCCCTTTGGGGGAAGGTGGCACGAAGTGCCGGATGAGGGGAAAAAGAAATTAAGGAACGTATGATTAATGAGTAAAATACTGAAGAAACTGAACATATTACTGGATGAAAAACAGAAGCGCTTTATGGTGGTTCTGATCATTATGATGCTTTTCGGGGCATTTCTGGAGACCGCCAGCGTAGGGATCATCATCCCAGTGATCTCGCTTCTGATGGATGCGGAAGCGGTGGAGAAGAATGAGATCGTAGGAACACTGTACCGTATCCTGGGGATGCAGTCGCAGCAGAGCTTTACCATGCTGGTCATGAGTTCCCTGATCGTGGTGTTCATCTTAAAGAACCTGTTTCTGTTTTTGCAGCAGAAGGTGCTGTACCGCTTCGTCTATACCAATCAGTTCCGCACGTCCGAGCGTATGATGAAAAACTATATGCGCAGAAACTATGAGTATTTCCTGAATGCGGATACCGCGGTGATCCAGCGCAGCATCACTTCCGATGTCAACAATATGTATGCACTGATCTTATCCCTGCTGCAGCTGCTTTCCGAAAGTATCGTATTTGTTTTTCTGGCGGTGGTGCTCTTTATTGCGGAACCGATGATGACGCTGATGATCTCGGCACTGTTGATCATTACCCTGTTTATCATCAAGGTGGTATTGAAACCCATCATGCATAAGGCAGGCGAGGACAATCAGAATTATTATTCCAGCCTGTTTAAGTGGATCAGCCAGTCCGTGACCGGTATCAAGGAAGTGAAGATCGGCGCAAAGGAAGCATACTTTGTGGACGAGTATATCCGCTGCGGTAAAGGGTATGTGGATGCGGTACAGAAATATACGCTCTACAACAACATTCCCAGACTGCTGATCGAGACCGTCAGCGTAGCGGCGATGGTGCTCTATATGATGATCCTGATCCTGCAGGGAAAAGATACCTCGCAGATGATGGCCATTGTCGGGGCCTTTGGTATTGCGGTTATGCGTCTGATGCCCTGCGCAAACCGTATTAATAACCAGCTGAACAATATCGCGTATTTTGAGCCGTTCTTAATGGGCGTATCTGACAACCTGCAGGATGAGATCGGCGGCGAGCGCACGGATATGACAGACCTGATGCCGGTGAAGGAAAAACTGCCGGTAAAAGACAAGATCGAACTGAAAGACATCTGCTATCATTATCCGAATACGGAAGTGGAGATCTTTGATCACGCGGAACTGACTGTGCCGGTGGGCAGCAGTATCGGTATCGTGGGGGCGTCCGGCGCCGGCAAGTCCACCATCGTGGATGTGCTGCTGGGATTGTTAAAGATGCAGCATGGCACGATCACGGCAGACGGGCAGGACGTGATGGATAAGAAGAATTACCGGCAGTGGCTCAAAAATGTAGGCTACATCCCGCAGACGATCTTTATGCTGGATGACAGCATCCGTAAAAATGTGGCATTTGGTATCCCGGAAGAGGAGATCGATGAGGAACGTGTCTGGAAGGCGCTGAAAGAAGCACAACTGGATAACTTCGTCCGTGAACTGCCGGACGGTTTGGAAACCGGGATCGGTGAGCGTGGCGTGCGTCTTTCCGGCGGACAGCGTCAGCGTATCGGTATTGCCCGTGCTTTATACGAAGATCCGGAAGTGCTGATCCTGGACGAAGCAACATCTGCTCTCGATAACGATACCGAGAGCGCGATCATGGATTCTATTAACCGTTTCCAGGGTGAAAAAACCCTGATCATCATCGCCCACCGGCTGCAGACCATCGAAAAATGCGATATGGTCTACCGTGTCGAGGGCGGGAAGATCAGGAAAGAACGGTAAGGATATCGGGAAGGAAGGATACGGAATCATTTATACATGCTGAGTTCAGCATTTGTGTATCTCGGAGAGTTTTGGTGCAGCACCCAGTATGGACTGAAAGGTGATCAGAGATTGCATGATCTGATCGGGAAGCAGACCTTTCATAATAAATACAAGTTGAGATG
>JAFWRC010000208.1 GCA_017508825.1 Lachnospiraceae bacterium | reverse complement strand
GATCTCCAATACGATATCATCCTTCGTTACTTCCGCCGAATCCACGATCTTTTCCAGCATGGACATATCTACCAGGAAATTCTGTCCGAATTTCTTGCGGAACATGAAATTGTGCCGGGATACGATCTCGGCAGTCTTGGTTGGTGTTGCTATGCTTTGCAATGTGTTACCTCACTTGTAATTCTTTATTCTCCGGGCGAGCCACGGGGACGGTTCCTGCGGCTAAAGATCTTCGATCTTGCTGCCACAAGAACCGTCCCCATGGCTTATCCTGTTATTCGTTTCCCTGCTTATTTACAGCGCCGCCCGCTTCGAGTTTCAGTTTTGTCATCTTGTAGATAAAGATCATTGCGGCAATCGCCAGAATCAATACTACAGCGGCAACGATACCGACGATGATGAGCACACTGTTTCCGCCGCCTGTCACGGTGCCGGTCCCGGCTTCCCCTCCGTTTCTTGTCGGCTGATCCGCATTCACCTGTGCAGCTACACCGCCATTGTTCCCGCTGTTATTGGCCTGTACGGTCTGTGCCCCGGCAACCATCTGCGCATCGGATCCGCCGGCTGCGGTATTCGCCGTATTCTGCGGATTGATCGCCAGACCGCTGCCGTTACCGGTACTGCCCACAATGATGCCGTCTGCCGTATACTGGGTCAGAAAGCCTGCCAGCCATGCCAGCGGTGAGTTCCAGTTGATCGTGCATTCATTTACCGACCATGCCTCGATATGATCCAGATAGCACTTTGCCGGTGAGATGGTTCCCTTCTTCCAGCCCATACCGCGTACCCAGGGATCCTGCATACCGGAATTGGGTCCGCCGGAAAGAACCCCGCAGGGTGCCAGCGGATAAGCATTGTCGATCAGGTTAGCCCAGTATCTGTGATGCGGGTACTTCACCGTATGCGTACCATACCCGGTCACATAAGAGTAATCCATCGGGTTGCGTCCCAGCAGATAGTCCATACCGGAAACTGCGCCATCATAGTACTTCTGATCTCCGGTCAGCAGATATCCGTAGGCGATCACAACAGCATTATCTGCTACCGCCGAGTTCGATCCCCAGATGTAGCCCTTGTCCGTATCATTGTAAGCGATCTGGGATGCTCCATAGGGCTGGCCGTATCCCTGTGCCTCTTCCTTCCTGATATACGCATCCGCTGCTGCGATCACATTGGCTGCTGCCGTCTTTTTATCCCCGGCATCCACCTTGTCACCGTTCACGCAGATGCTCATCGTTCCGAGCGCTGCCGTATGGCCCCAGTCAAAGCTGGCCTCCGCGCCGACGCTCTCGCCGCCATCCATCGTAGTCGGGAGCTTCAAAAACCACGGCGAGCTCTTCATATCTTTATAATATGCATCGTCACCGGTTGTGATATACAGCTCTGCTGCTGCCCAGTAAAACTCATCCGTTGCGTCATCATCACCGTACGCGCCGCCGCCCACGGATTCATCCAAAGGCGCATACATCGCCGGGTGCGCCTTGGCCGCTGCATAAGTACGCTTTGCCACATCCAGACAGGCTGCTGCGAAATTATCATCGATCCCTTTCCAGAGTCTTGCCGACTGTGCCGCACAGGCTGCCACATTCAGCGTCGCTGCCGTCGTAGGCGGCTTGATGATACGGTTCATCGTATCTTCCGACGGTGCGATGCCCAGTCCGGTCCACTTCTCGTCATGCACCTTATGGTACGCCATATCCTTGCACTCACCGTCCTGCACCAGCATCGTCATCATCCATTCCATCTGCCAGCGCGCTTCATCCAGCAGATCCGGATATCCGTTGTTATTCTCGGGAAGGTTCATCGTTCCGTCCGCATAAGCAGCTGCCGTTCCCGTCCATACCGCCGTCTCGTACTGGTTCTGCATCATCCAGAGCGAGATACCGCCATTGACCACATATTTGCCATGGTCACCCGCATCGTACCAGCCGCCGCTCACATCCTGCGTACCGGAGGACGCCGAATACCCCCATGTCTGCTCAATGGTCGCATTGTCCGGTGCGTGTCCGGCCGCACGCGCCAGGGAAGAAGCATCCCCGGAGGTGATATACTGACTCTCGATCGCGATCCCCGAACGGTTCTGATAAAAGTAATTCAGAGAATCATACAGCAGCGCAGAGTAAATCTTGCTGTCTCCGATGGCAAAATCCCTGGAAGAGGCTCCGTTAGTCGCTTCGATATGATAGGTACCGGCAGTATCCAGTCCGGTAAAATCGATCACATGCACGCTGTCTCCCGAATCCGCATCGGCCCCCAGCACTTCTGAAGTCCCGCTGAAGACTTTCTGTCCTCCTGCATCCACCACATCAAAGGCCACACCCTTGCTCTCGATGGAAAGCAGGGTTGCCTTCTTGGCAGCACCGATAAAATAGCCTACCTGATTGGTCAGCACACCGGAGCGCTCCCACGGTGTCTCTGCCACATAGTCGTTCTCATCGGATGTCAGATCAAAGAGCGACATATTATCAAAGGTGATCACCGTTCCTGCCGGGAAGCAGTCGCCGTTTGTATACTGGCCGTCACCGCCAAGATGGAACGCCCACTCCGCAACATCCAGACTCTGGTTTGCCGTAAAAGTGATATCCACCTTCTTTGTCTCATTTGCCCCGATCTGGATCGGATCCCAGGTCGCATCCAGATCATAGCCGTTGCTCATATTGTGCCAGATCTCGACATTGCCTTCCAGGTTTCCGATCTTGGTATAATACTTGCCGGCATTGGACGGTGTGATCTCATACTGCACCCGGTACTGATGTCCCGCAACGATCTTTAATCCCCTGTGCCGAAACTGGCAGTCCCAGCGGTCCTCGCCGCCACGGGATGCCCCGCCCGGATTTACGATCGTGATCACGTACTTTCCGCCGGTGATATCAAAGTCCATCTTTCCCGGACCGGATTCCACGATATGCCATGGCAGGCCCTTGCCTTCCTCAAAATCGGTCTCGCCCAGCTGCTCGCCCGCCAATACGCTCAGTGGCTGTGCCAACGTTCCAAACGAAACGACCGTTGCCACTGCCGCTGCCGCAAATCTTCTGATCAGATTTCTTTTCTTCATGTTCTTCCTCCGGAAATATACTTGCCCCCCCTACTTTAACAGACTGCAAGGATACTTTCAAGAGTATAAAGAATCTCTAAAATTAGTCGCGGAATTCGACGATTATCTCCCGCAGTGCATTTCTGGCTGCTTTCTGAGCATCCTCCGCCTCATCCCTGTTATAATGATCTTCATCTCCATCCGCCTCACGTACCACACCGAGAATATAGGCGTCTTTTGCATCCTCCAGCTGCGCCATGATCAGTACCTCGTACTCCTCATCCACGTGATTCAGAGCTACCCTTCCGGTAAAGCCTTCTCCGTTTGCCTTCACACTCTCAAAATCCTCAAAGGCTTCCATCAAACCGCCGTCTTCGAGCATCTCTTTTGTAAAGAAAGAAAATTTCACTTCGTAATCATCCGAGATGATACGAAACGCCTCTTTTCCCTGTCCCCTTTTCAGCGTAAAATCGCCATTCGGATAAGTGATCTCCACCTTGCCATCAAATTCATCAATATTATAGGTAAGATTTTTTTTGGAATGTGTCTCTATCCCGTTGCACCCTCCCAACAAAGACATACATACCATACCTACCGCAACCAACAAACTGCTTTTCTTCATAAGATTTGTCTCCTTATCTGATCTGTAACATATACACCTGTTATCGGCGCAGAAAACTGTGTTCCTGATGGTGTTACTTTACCACAGGAAGGGATCTGTCTCTACCAATCCCGCCTTGCATGCAGGCTCAAAATCTGTGCCATGAAAAATACGATCTCATCCGTATCTTTATATTTCGCACCGAACACGTGCCAGATCAGTGCCAAAAAATGAGTACTACGATTCCGTATATACATCCAAAAACAGGGAATAAAAAAGCCGGTTCCGCAGAACCGGCATAGCCCCCAATGGATGATATCTTTTTGTCAGCCCACTCTCACGCAGTTGCGTCCCTCTGCCTTAGCCTGATACAGCGCGTGATCCATGCGCTCAAAAGCACTGTCAAAACCATCACCCGCCCTGATCTCCGTGATACCGATGCTGCAGGTGATCTTTCCAACCTTTTCAAAGGTTTCTGCTTCCACCTTTTTCCGCAGCCTTTGATCAGATCGATATACATAGAAAACAGGTAGATATTCTGAATCGTATCCACCTTCTTGATGGTCATATCCTCTTCACGGTTCAGACTGATATCCAATTCGTCCAGCAATATAATGTAGAAATCCTCATCGATCGGATAGACCATCATCTGTACCGGATGCATAGTCCCACCCACCATCAGATTGATACTCCTGCTGTATTTTCCAAAGGGACCAACCATAGGGACGGTTCTTTGGCTCAAAAAAACAGCCGGCTCGCATTCTCCGTTGTTGCCAAGACCACTTCCTCCGGAGATATCCCCCGCAGCTTCGCGATCTCAGGGACAATCTCTGAAAGCATCCGGGAATCCCCTCTCTCCCCGCGCATCGAATCCGTCACCTGATAGGGGCAGTCGGTTTCAATCAGCATTGCCTCGATCGGGATCTTCGCTGCCACTTCCCGGATCTTTCTCGCCCCCGGCCGGGTAATCCCCGTACCGATACCGATCCGCCAGCCCATCTTCACACACTCCATCGCAACCTCCGCGGAATAGGAAAAACCGTGCATCACGCCCCGCACTGTCGGATAGGCCCGCAGCAACTCCAAAGTATCCTGCGCCGCCGCCACGGAGTGCACCACTGCCGGCAGACCGCTCTGCACACACAACTGCAGCTGCCAGGCAAAGGTTTCCCGCTGCTGTCTGCGGACATCTGCCTCCGGAAGTACCACATCCCCCGTTCTCCTATTTTTCAGCGCATAATAATCCAGGCCGCATTCCCCTGCCGCCACAACCGAAGGGTGTCGCAGCAATGCCTGCAGCTCTTGTTTTGCCGCATCATCAAAATCCCGGATATACAGCGGATGAACCCCCACTGCTGCCCGGACAAACGGATACGCTTCCGCCAGCGCTACACTCCGCGCAGATGAAGTCATATCATAGGAAACATTCAGGATATGCAAAACGCCGGCATCACGCACAAACCGCAGCGTCTCTACCCGGTCCGTATCGTATTCCGGCGTATCATAGTGCGCGTGTGTGTCGAATAAGGAAATCATGTCCACCTCATCAGTTTATATCCAGTACCACCACTTCCGGATGATCAAAAAATCTCGGAGCCGGCGTGCTTTCTCTGCCCAGACCGCGGCTTACTTCCATGATACTGCCGTTTGGCAGTTCATAGATGCCGTTTACATACTCCGCCAGAAACCCCTGGTCCGGCGCAAACACTCCCTTATTAATAAATGGGATCAGGAACTGTCCGCCATGCGCATGTCCCGCCATGATCAGATCAAAATCATATCGCTCATATTCTTTCACCATTTCCGGCCGATGGGTCAGTAAAAGACGCAAATGTGAGGGATCTGACTGTACATATGCATATTCCAGCTGCTCTCTCCAGCTGCTGATCCCGATATCCGTCGGATCATCCACGCCGCATACATCAATGTCACAGCCGTGGATCGTCACGGTCTCACAACCGCCTGCCAGGACATGGATCCCGATGTTTTCCATATATTCCTTCATTTCGTCTGCACGGCCGCTCCAAAATTCGTGATTACCGGTTACATAATAACAGGGATATTTTTTTGCCAGATATTCCGCCGTGATCTTTGCATTATCTTCTTTCAGCACATCATCAAAGAAATCACCGGCCAGCATTATCAGATCCGGATACTCCCGGTCGATCCGCTGCAGCAGATCCTTCTGTCCGCTCCCGTACCAGCAGGAATGCAGGTCCGTAATAAGTACG
>JAFWRC010000207.1 GCA_017508825.1 Lachnospiraceae bacterium | reverse complement strand
TGCCCTGGGACTTGGCACCGGGGTTATCGTTGCCGTAGCCTTCGAGCAGGTTGATAGCGCCCCAGATACCAAGACCGGCACCGAGAGCGATGACGAGCGTCTGCAGTACGCCGACTGCACTGTTGAAAAATGCCATAGACTTTTTCCTCCTTTTGGGTTCCGCATTACGCGGGTGATAGGGTTGATAGAGACTAAAAAGCCCTCTTCCCGCAGCGCATGTGCACCTATGCCGCAGGAAAAGGGCATGAAAAAAGCCGGGGACTGATTCGCGTGTCAGCCTCCGGCTATGTAAATCGATTATTCTTTATCCGTTCTTTGTTCTTCTTTGTCCGCTGTTCTCCGTTCCTCTGACCTCCTCGTGGTAGAAGTAGTCAACAATTATCGGATGTCCCTTCGGAACACGTTCATAAGGCGTTTCATTGTCTACGAACCGGCAGCCGTGCTTCTTTGCCATTTCTTCCGCTTTCTTTTCCAGCGCCTCAAAGTAGCTGCGGTCCTTCCTGTTGTAGATCTCTTCATAAAGCGGCAGAAGCTCCGGATGCTTTTTCGCGATATAGTTCATGATATCTGCCTTGAAGCCGCCCCTGAGATTCAGGTTTTCCAGCCAGATCAGATCGCACTGGTCCTTTGCGCGTTCAAAGATCGCTTCGATATCCGTAATACCCGGGAAGACAGGGGAAATGAAGCAGATCGTCCGGATCCCCGCGTCATAGATCTCCTTCATGGCGGCAAGACGCCGCCCGATGCTTGTAGCCGCATCCATATCATCCTTAAATGCTTCGTCCAGCGTGTTCACAGACCAGGAGACTGTCAGACGGCAGTTCTTATTGATCTCCTTCAGAAGATCCAGATCCCGGAGCACCAGATCCGACTTTGTGCAGATCACGATATCGCCGCCGCTGTCCTTCAGCTCCGTGAGCAGTTTCCTGGTATTCTGATACGTTTCTTCCAGCGGATTATAGCCGTCCGTGACCGTGCCGATCACAATCTTCTGACCGGCATATTTTTTCGGGTCTTTGATGGCTGGCCAGTGCTTCACATCCATGAAGGTTCCCCAGGGTTCCGTATGTCCCGTAAAGCGTTTCATAAAGGATGCGTAGCAGTATTTGCAGGCATGGGGACAGCCCACGTATGGATTGACCGAATAGCCGCCAAGCGGCGTATTCGATTTCGTCATTACACTTTTCGTTTCTATATGGTTTACTTTGATCTCCGGCTGTTCCATGCCTTCTCTTCCTCCAAAACTTCATTCATTGCTTCGGGGAGCTCCTGCACCATGTGTTCCTCCCCGATGATCGGAACCAGATCTTCCTTCATAAAGACCGGTATATTCTTTCTGTGCGCCTGTTCTGTCAGGCTGTATGCCCACTCCGGCGCAGTATGGACCTTTTTCTTCATGGGACCGGTCATTGTTCCGACAACGATCCAGTCGATCCCCGTCAGATCCACTTCACCGGGATCATCGAACAGCGGCTCAAACGTCACATGATAATACTTCGCTCGGACGTTTTTGCGCAGCGCATCCAGCCGCCAAAGCTCGGATCTTCTTGTCACCGTGACTCCGAACCAGGCATTCTCCAGGTCTGTATGGATATTCAGCAGGTCCGGCCGCTTGGAAAGGAAGATCGCCTGATGCTGCGGCTGCTCACGTAACTTCTCAAATGTGGCACCCAGCCATTCCTGTTTCCACGCACACAGATCACTCATGCCTGTCAGCAGCCAGTTTCCGGGTTTCTCCCGGTCAAGCAGATGGAGTTTCTGCCCGTAGTACTCCGGCACAGAGAAATCATCCGTGATATGGAACCGTCGGCAGTTGTTTCTGGCATAACAGTAATCGCAGCCCACGGGGCATCCGACCACCAGGTTCAGATTTTTGATCAGGGCTTTAATGCAGACACTCATTTCGGCTGCCACCCTTCCAGGTTCAGACGGATCCTTTCCAGACAAGCCTCAAAGGTCCGGATCTCATCTTCCGTAAAACCCTGATAATAAATCTCGCTCATCCTGTCAGAAATGGCATCATAATCATCCTTCAATGCTTTGGCCATATCGGTAAGGAAGAGCAGGGTCTTTCTTTTATCTCCTGGATCCTGCTGTCTTATGATCAGTCCGGACTTCTCCATACGCTCCAGCATTGTCGTCAGGGAAGTGATTGCCAGACCGCACTTCTCTGAGATCGTTTTGATCGGCACACCGTCTTCCTGCCAGAGCACATAAAGGATCCTGCCCTGAGCTCCGTTAAATGCCTCTATTCCCTGAGAAGCCAGTATTTTTTCAAAAACACGGTCTCCCAACTGCTTGATCTTGGAGACCTGAAAACCCCCGTTTGTTCGCATAAAAAATCTCCTATATGGTAGTATATTGCTACTATATAGGAGAATTATGCTTTTGTCAACTGTTTTTTATGATCTCATGAAACCGCCCAGGCTCTCGCTCGCCATCTGTAATACGCCTTCGATTATGCCGGTTCCGGCAGTGATAAGGACCAGAAAGACTTCCATCACAATCAGGATCGCCATGGAATTCCAGGTGTGCTGCACGATGGTAAAGATGATGCAGCCGAACACGATGAGCATGAGAGCACCGAGGATAAAGGACGAGACCTCCATCCCTATCTTAACTAGCAGCCGGAGGATAGCGAGAAGCAGTACCACCGGAAGCAGGAGTATTTTCCCAATCAGTTTTATCAGAAACATCGC
>JAFWRC010000025.1 GCA_017508825.1 Lachnospiraceae bacterium | reverse complement strand
GGAAAACTGGCATACCATTTTTCTCTTATATTCGAACTCATTGCAAACACGATACAGATTGGTGTTTATTTTGCAGGCTTTCTGGTCATCTTTCATAATTTTGACAATATTGCAGGATGGTATCCGGATGAAGTGCTCTTCATGTTCACCACCAGCTGGCTTGCTTACAGTATCAGCTGTTTCTTCTTCTGGAGTCCGATGAAAGATATGGGATAGCTCATCCGAAGTGGAAAATTTGATCTCTACCTGACCAGACCCATCGGTCCCATGCTGTATATGGTACTTCAGCAGTTCCAATACACATTCCTTCCCCGATTGTTTTTGTCCGTATTTTTCTGGATTTACAGCATGAGAAAACTATCGATCGAATGGACGATTGGTTCCGTACTTTTTTATAGCGCAAGCATGTTTTCCGCCTTTGTTATCTTCTCATCGATCACTGTATTTACAGGGACGATCAGTTTTTGGACCATTCGCAGTGAAGAGATCGTTTCTCTTCTCACCAACAACAATTACGGACTCAAGAATTATACGGATTATCCGATTACGATCTACAGTAAGGGCATGCAGTTTATACTGACCTTTATTGTTCCTTATGCTTTTACCGGCTATTATCCGGTCGGACATTTGCTCGGCAAAAACTCAGCACATCCGGGGTTTGCGTACCTCTCTCCTCTGATCGCCGTGATCACAGGAGTTGCTGCTTATCTTTTCTGGAAGAACGGTCTTAAACATTACAACAGTGCCGGTGCATAAAGCTCCGGCACTGTTCTGCCGATATACCAGATATACCAGTTATTCTGATGAGGGCTACTACATGAGCGAAAAACAGATCAATATATGTTTCTTATACATCGAAATGATCCTGGCAACTCCGGGAGCAAAAATGCATCAGTTTTTTCGCAAGCTTCGAAAACGGAACTCCTTTTCCGTTATGATCCTGCTATGTGTCATACTTGCTTTTGCAGCTGTGATACTTTGGAATCTGCGTGGTAATAATACCTGGCTGCTCCTGCTGGCAGGCATTGGAGTGGTTACCGTTTTTTCCTTTCTTTTTTCTTTATTGAAACGACATGGGGATACTCTGCTCGGAGTCGGCGAAATGCTGACCTATCCGTTTTTTAACAGTTATGAACAGTGCCGGAAAGCATTGGATCAGATGCAGGCAAACACCCGCAGCCACAACGGTGAAGCAGAAAAACATGAGAATCCGGAGTCTTTCGCATCCGGCCGGACAAATACAGATCGTACCGAACATAAGCACTTTACATACGACAATGCGTCGTATTCGCAAAAACAATCTGCCGACGAAAAAAGGACCAAAGATCAGCAGACACAGAATAGGCGCGACAACACCGAATATCACCGCGAACAGGAACGCAATACATCCGAAAAGCGCTACCGTCGCACTTCCTCCGGCAATGCCCGCCTGGAAGAAGCCAAAGCTTTTTTCGGCGTGGACATTCCTTTTACCGCAGATGAGATCAAACAGCGTCGCAACCAGCTGTTAAAAAAATACCATCCGGATAATCCGGATGGTTCCGAAGAAATGTGCAAAAAGATCAATGAGTGCTATGCATTGCTGATACGATATGCGGCATAAAATATTTATTTAAGTGTATACTCAATAAAATCCGCCGTCAGCGATACCTGCTCTTCCGCCGTGATCGTGGCGGTTCCGTCGCCACGCTGCGCGCCGTAATCCCCGAACTGCGCATGATTGCCGCCGGCAATCACCAGCTGCTTTGCACCTTCCGGCCAGTAACTTTTACCGGCATCATACTGCTCCCGGTTCATCACGCCATCCTGATCTCCATATACAGAACAGCACTTCATCTGCGGCAACGGGTCTACCGAATACGCTGCCAGGAGCACCAGACCATCCCAATGTGTTTTGTCCTGTGCAGCATATGCCGCCGCCATCGCTCCTCCCAGAGAATGCCCGCCCAGATACCAATGCGCATAGTCATATTGCGACCGGTAGCGCTCTCCAGCAGCCCGGTCCGTAAACGCCATATGCAACGGCATCTTTACCACAATACAGTCGATACCATCCTCCGCCAAACGCCGGCACAACGGCGCGTAGGCTTTCTCATCCACTTTAGCACCGGGATAAAATACCAGGACGTCATCCGTTCCCGGTCCGTCAAACAGCCAGGCTCTCTCGATCTCCGATATCGCCACACGCTCATCGCTCTCCAGCGCCTCCATGGCTTTTTGCCCACAGTGCGTATAGATGGAGAAATAACCGATACCGCCAAATATATAAAGCGCGATCCATACCGACAGGATCTCCAGAAATCGTTCTCTTTTCGTATGATTAATCCCTCTTTTGCTGACTTTGACCAAAAGAAAAACCATACCGGCTGCCAGCAAAAAACTGATCACGGCTGCAGATAAGCTGATAATAAGAAACTTCATTTATATTGTCTCCGGGTAATTCTTTTTTCGTGCAAAATGATTATAACACTGCTTCCAAGCTCTTGAAAAGAAAAAACTGCCCGGAATCCGCTATTGATCTCGGGCAGTATAAAGCTTCACAGATAAAAGATTACGGCGTCATAGTGATGATCTTGCCGTTCTCATCATACTTCAGTTCCATAAACTTCACGGTACGTCTGTGGTTAACACCACCGGACAGCTCGCAGTCATGATAAAACAGATACCACTTGCCGTGATATTCCACGATGGAGTGGTGTGTGGTCCAGCCGATTACCGGCTCCAGGATACGTCCCTGATAAGTGAACGGTCCCATCGGGCTGTCACCGGTTGCATATACCAAATAATGGGTGGTACCGGTGGAATAGGAGAAGTAGTACTTTCCGTTGTATTTATGCATCCACGGTCCTTCGAAGTATCTGCGATCCTCATCGCCGGCCTTGATCTCCTCGCCGTTCTCATCCAGGATCACGATGTGCTGATACTCACCCTTGAACTCCTTCATATTATCCGCAAGCTCTGCTACCAGAGGACGCACCTCCGGCTCATCCTTTGCGTTCTCGCCGCCTTCCGGATCAAACTTGCCGGTCTTCCACTTCTCCAGCTGACCGCCCCAAAGTCCGCCATTGTACAGATATGCTCTGCCGTCATCATCTACAAATACGGCGGGGTCAATGCTGAAGGTTCCCTGCATGTAATT
>JAFWRC010000206.1 GCA_017508825.1 Lachnospiraceae bacterium | reverse complement strand
GAATTCGGAAAAGAGAATAAAGAGGTTATCGTACTGGTACATCCTTCCATCGTAATGTGGGATTATTTTGAATATGTGATCCCGCTGCTGGAAAAGAAGTATCATCTGATCATTCCGGCTCTTCCGGGATATGATCCGGATCAGGAAGGCGATTTTACAAGCATTGAAGAGATCGCAAAACAGTTGGAAAACTGGCTGGTTGGTAACGATATGAAAGAAGTGGCTTGTTTATATGGCTGCTCTATGGGCGGAAGTATTGTGACCAGGATGTTGGCGGATAATGTTGTAGATATTCAAAGAGCAGTGATCGATGGCGGTGTAACACCATATCTGTATCCATGGATCATTACACGATTCATTGCAATCAAGGATTTTCTGCTGATCTATTCCGGAAAACTGGGAGGCGTCGATCTGCTGGAAAAGGCATTTGCTACGGATGAATTATCACAGAATGATATTGAATACGCAGCAAAGGTGCTGGATATGATCAGTGCCAAAACCATCTGGAGGACGTTTGATTCGTGTAATAATTTCTCCATGCCGCAGGAGATTCATACGGATTGTAAGAGGATCGAATACTGGGTGGCAGAGAAGGAAGTGAAAGAACGCAGACAGGATATTGCCTACATCCGTAAACATTTTCCGCAGACGGTATTTCGAAAGATCCGTAATACGGGACATGGTGGTCTTGCACCGTTTAAACCGGAGAAGTTTGTACGTGGAATTGAGCATATGATGAGGAAAAGAGTATGAGTGAAGTATTACCGGGACTTTTGATACCGTTTGCCGGAACTTCTTTGGGGGCGGCATGTGTCCTTTTTATGAAGAGACAATTGAATAATATGGTGCAGCGGGCGCTGACCGGTTTTGCAGCAGGCGTGATGGTGGCTGCGTCCATCTGGAGTCTGATCATTCCTGCGATAGAACAATCGGAGGGGATGGGGAAACTTTCATTTGTACCGGCTGTGATCGGATTCTGGCTGGGAATCCTGTTTTTGCTGCTGCTCGATTCCGTGATACCCCATCTGCATATGCATGCGGATAAAGCGGAAGGCCCCAGCTCAAAATTAAAACGGACAACCATGATGGTACTGGCCGTGACATTGCATAATCTTCCGGAAGGAATGGCAGTCGGTGTTGTCTATGCAGGTCTGATATCCGGAAACGCATCCGTGACAAGTGGTGGAGCGCTTGCACTGGCTCTGGGTATTGCCATACAGAATTTCCCGGAGGGTGCGATCATTTCGATGCCCCTGCATGCAGAAGGGAAGAGCAGAAAAGGAGCATTTCTGGATGGCGTACTATCCGGAGCAGTGGAACCGGTCGGTGCATTGCTTACAATCTTTGCAGCGGGGTTTGTTATTCCTGCGATGCCGTATCTGCTCAGTTTTGCTGCGGGAGCTATGATGTATGTTGTGGTAGAAGAACTGATCCCGGAAATGTCGGAAGGGGAGCATTCCAATATCGGCGTGGTGATGTTTGCGGTAGGATTTACATTGATGATGGCGTTGGATGTGGCACTTGGTTAAAATGCAAAAAGAAGAGGAATTGTATGTACCGTGATACAGATCTGATCACATCTGCAGAAAGAGTGTCGCTGCAGGTAAAAGGACAGGCAAAAGTTGGTTTAGGTGAAAGACAGATTGTCTTCCGGAAAGAGTAGGGAGCGTTGAAAGATGTGAGAATCCTCAAGATCCGATAGGGTGTTTTGTATGGGAATGCCGATAGGCTAGAGGCTTCATATGCCGGTATTGCTGAAACACTTTGGCGAAACGGCCCTGGTTGGTATATCCGACTTTGTTTGCAATCTGCAGGATAGAAAGATCTGTATCCGCCAGAAGACGTGCAGCCTCTTTCATACGAAGAGAAGTAAGATAATCAGATATGCAGTTCCCGTACACTTCCCTAAAATAATTTTTCAGGCTGGTCTCACTGATCCCGAATTGATCGGAAACTTTTTTTACAGGAATATGAATGCTAAGGTCTTCGACGAAGATGCCGAGGGCTTTTTTTGCAATCCGGCTTTGCTCGGGGGTGATGTAATGTGGTGTGACGGATATGATACTATTGTCATACAGCAGAGAGTGAAGAAGTTGGATAACCTTGCAGCGGATCTTCCCGAGGCTGTCAGGAGCTGATGAAATAAGAGACGTAAACAGATTCGGATGGGAATCCATGTGTTTTCCGATAAAGAACGCATTTTCCTGAATATACAAGGAAAAGAGAAAAGTGATATCAAGATCAAACAGACTGAGGAAGCGTTTGGTTTCAGCGTTGTACAGTCTTTCAATAAAATAGATCTCATATCCGGTATAGGAACCAAGCGGGTAGGAAAAATTGCTCAGATGTTCTTTTTTGCCGATGCAGGTAATTCCGGGCGAGATATATCCGACAGCGTTTTCAAGATTATGAAATTCACATCTTCCGGACAGACAATAGTTGATTGTATACATGGATGAGGAACTGCTGTATATATCAAATGGGATCTCGTAACCCTCTACTTCATTCAGCACAAGATAAATGCCGGAAACAATGGGGAAAGTCGTCATACGGATCTGACCGTTGTTGAATTTATGCTCCAGAACGTGAACGTTTTTTGTGTCCGAAAGAACCGCACTTATCTCTTTTGCAAAAGTTTCTTTTATCATAACAGCTCCATCCGTTATAAAGTACTATGAATTTATCATATCATAAATCAAATGCTAAATGAACCTTTTTTGCTGAATGGATATATATTTTTGTCTGATCCGGAAGTAAGATCTGTAGTATAACAAGGAGGACGGATATGAAAAAAAAGAGCAAAAAAGGAAAAAAGATCATTTTGGGAGTGCTGGCAGGATTGCTGGTTGCGGTACTTGGGTTTTGCGGCTTCTTTGCTTTGAAGGTCAAAGCCTTTGAGGAACAGGTAGGTTCTTTTGATGTAAAGAAAGCAGATATGTTTTTTGATACCTATGGTGATCCGGAAAATCCGACGGTGCTGATGGTGCATGGGATGTATATGGATGGAAAGATGCTGGCGGATTATTGCAATGAACTCTCAGAGAAATATTATCTGATCGTACCGACGATGCACGGAATGGAAGGAAATCAGGATACTGTATTCGATTCGATCGATAATGAATGCGCCTATATTGAGGATTATATAAAATCAGAATGTGGTGGTCATATTGAATATGCATACGGTATATCCATGGGAGCCACCACGATCTACAATATGCTGGAACGGAAAGAAATCACCATTGATAAAGCAATCCTGGACGGAATCTATGTTGCGGATCAGGGACCGATGGCGGCATATATGACTTCCACG
>JAFWRC010000205.1 GCA_017508825.1 Lachnospiraceae bacterium | reverse complement strand
GTCTTCCGCCAATTCCGCCGTAAACGTCACTTCCTTCGGGTGTCTGGCATCCTCGTATTCCCCGTCGATCCGGTACGTCGTCACCTCATATCCGGTAAGCTTGCCGTTCGTCTTCTGCATCACCGTCACCGTGCCATGCTGCAGTCCGGTATCCACCGTATGCGAAAAGACCGCCTTTACCTGTTCCGGTCTCGCCGAAGTCGTGATATCCCAATCCGCCGGTCTCTTGCCCAGCAGACAGTCCCGTACGCAGCCACCCACGATAAACGCTTCATAGCCTGCTTCATTCAGTTTTTGTAATATATCCCGCGCCTCCTCCGGCACCATCTCCGGAGTAATATCAAGTAGTCTGTTTTCCGTCAAACCCATTCACCGCCTCGATCACTCTCGCCTGCTCTTCCTCCGTCATCCCGTTATACATCGGGATCGAAAGCACCGTATCCGCATACTTCTCCGTGATCGGAAAAGTCCCTTTCGGGATCCCCAGATACGCATACGCTTCTGAAAGATGCGGCGGGATCGGATAATGGATGATCGTATCGATGCCCTTTTCCTTAAGATAACCGATCAGTGCATCCCTCTTATCGCAGCGGATCACGTACTGATGGTATACATGCTCGGCCCCTTCCCGGACCGCCGGCTTTGTGATCTGCGGATTCGTGATCTCCCGATCATACCTTGCTGCCAGCGCCTTTCTCTCTGCCGTCAGCTCATCCATATATTTCAGCCGGACGCTTAAAAGCGCCGCCTGCATCTCATCCAGGCGGGAATTCACGCCCACTTCCTTATTATGATAGCGCACACTGCTGCCGTAAAAACGCAGCTGCCGGATACGGTCACGCAGTCCTTCGTCATCCGTTACGATCGCGCCGCCGTCACCAAATGCCCCCAGGTTTTTGGAAGGATAAAAGGAAAAGCATCCGATATCCCCGAATGTTCCGGTCATCTGTCCGTCCCAGTGCGCTCCATGGGACTGGGCACAGTCCTCGATCAGTTTCAGTTTATGTTTTTTGCAGATCTCCTGCACCCTGCGCATCTGTGCCGTCTGTCCGTACAGATGTACCACCATCACGGCTTTGGTCTTTTCCGTGATCGCCGCTTCGATCTGCTCCGTATCGATCATATAATATTCGTCCGGTTCTACAAACACCGGTGTGCCGCCGGCCATCGTGATGCCCATGACACTGGCAATAAAGGTATTGGCCTGTACGATCACCTCATCACCGGCGCCGATCCCCAGCGCCCGGCAGGCCAGATACAGCGCATCCAGACCGTTGCCGAGACCCACACAGTATTTTGCTCCCATATACGCCGCGTACGCCTCCTCAAAGGCCTCCAGCTCCTTCCCCAGGATATACCATCCCGAGCGCAGCACCCGAAGCGCCGCCGCTTCAAACTCTTCCTGATATCTGTAAAATCCCCGGTCCAGCCGGTTCGTCATAATACGCTCCATACGATTCTGCCTTTCCGCAAAAATTCCCGGCTTCCCCCTTTGGGGGAAGCTGTCAGCGAAGCTGACTGATGAGGGCATGCCTGAACGGAATTGCCCTATCGGAAAATTCTATCATATCCCCCCTGAAAAGTAAAATCCCCTCAAACTTGAGGGGATCCGGTAAACCGCTTTGTGATACTCTGCTTCCGGGGATCAGTCGAAATCGATCCCTTTTTCCTTGATATAGTTCAGCACATCGCCTACGGTCTCAAACTTCTCCAGATCTTCATCCTCTACCTTGATCCCGTACTCATCTTCTACGGCCATGATCAGCTCCATCAGCTCAAAAGAATCCGCACGCAGATCCTCTTTAAAATTGGTCTCCTCGCTGATCACCGTACTTTCCGAAATGTGCAACTGTGATCTGATCAATTCCGCTACTTTTTCCAGCATAACCCTTCTCCTTTAATCTCTGCGCGGTCCGAATCACCGCGCCCGTATTGTTTCTTGTATGAAAAAAGTATATGCAGTGCCCTATATTTTGTCAACTAGATTTTTATGGCTTTGGATCTTTCGATCTTTACCGTCATCCAAAGGCGGTCATCACGGCACTCCGCCTTTACCTCACCGCCGATCTTTTCCGTCAGTTCCTTCACCACCGCCAGTCCCAGTCCGGTACTGCCATCGTGTCTCGACCGGTCACCGGTATAGAAGCGCTCAAAAAGCCGCTCCGGTTCCACGATGCTGCCCTGTGGCACCGGATTCGACACCGTAAAGCAGACGGTATTATTTTCTTCTGTCAGCCGGACACCGATATTCCCTGCGGAATAACGTATCGCATTGGTCATCAGGTTCTGCAGGATCCGCTCCAGCGCTTCCCGGTCGGTTTCCAGATAGACCGAGTGTTCCGGCAGACTCACCTCCGGTTCCAGATTTTTTTCTTCCATTGCAGGTGCGTTTTCCGTGATCAGATTGATCATCAGATTTGTTACGTTGATCCGTTCCGTTTTCAACTCCTTCCCGGAAGTATGCAGAAGAGAGTACTCATAAAAAGTCTCTACCAGCTCCTTCATCCGTTCTGCCTTATTCCGAACAATCGCAATCCTCTCTGCCTGCTCCGGCGGCAGCGCCTGCGTATCCAGAAGCTGCAGATGCCCCAGTATGACTGTCAGCGGCGTCCGCAGATCATGGGAAATGTTTGCGACTGAGTCCTTTAGATACTCTTCGTTGCGCATTGCACCGGCAACGACCATCCTCTGCTTCTCATTATACTCATTCAGCAGTCCGGCCAGCCGCTCCAGTTCTTTATCCACAAAAACAATATCGATCATCTTTTCCGTTTCATCGGAAACAAGCGCTTCCAATTGTTTGGAAACGCTTGTCAGCTCCCTCCGCAGATTACGATAGCGTAGCAGCAGATAAATCGTGATGATCGCAAGTATGATACATAGAATCCTGATATCATCCACCCCCTGTTATTTCAATTCACTCTTTCCGAAATTCCTCACCATCAGTGCAAAGGAAGCAACGATCCAGAATGTTCCGACAAGGATCGCGGCAGGATGGAAAGCGGTGTCCGGTGCAAGTACCATACGCATGTAATAGATCGGATTAATACTGTCGATTATATTGCTTGCCCCGATTATGATCAAGTAGGTAAACGAAAAGCAGACGCTGATTCCTCCCGCTTTTGCACCGTTCTTTACGACATAGGCGATCCCCATCGCAAAGAGGAATACCGCGCTGCAGAGCAGGATCATATAAAGGGTGGTGCGGAGAATACTGAGGATCGTCTCTGCGGCATTTCCGAGTCCGTAGTAGGAAACCTCTTTGACCAGGCCTCCGTACGGGTAGCAGAGCATGATCAGATTATACGCAATGAGATAAATAATCGCTTTGCTGAAAACAATGTTCCTCCGGTCGTGTCCGGATGCAACTGCCAGATCGATGGTTCTTAAATTGAATTCTTTTCCCACCGAGTATGCCAGTATTGCGGATACGATCATGACAAGCAGCACAAAATCCGAGGTCATCGAGTTGAAAAAATCCGAAAGGGTATGCACTTCGATCAGATCTTCCAAAGATGCCAGATTGTAGCTCTTTTTATAGCCGTTTGTCGACAGAAAACCAAAGACGAACATACCGGCCACGGCCATCCAATACTTGGTATTATGAGTAAATTTATAGCTCTCCATTTTGATCAGATTACGCATTTTCTTCTCTCCTCTTTCCTTATTTCAGATCTGCACGGCAGAATGCGATCAGCGCTATGATCCCCATAACAACGATCCAGCCGGCACTGATCCCCATATAATATCCCGGTGTTTCCGTGATCTGTTCCGCAGCGATCCGGTAAGCGTGTCCTGCCGGGATCACTGCGGACAGGACCGATGCAGCCTTACTGTTTAATGCAATCACCATCGCGATAAATGTGATCATCCCGGCCGTGATCAGATTTCCCACCTTCTTATATAACTGCGCAAGACAGACACCCATCATACCGGTTGCCGCCTGTCCCATCAGAAGGATCCCCATATAGGGCCGGATCACTGCAGGATCAACGGTTTCTTTCAGGATCCACCCGCCGATTGTCAATTGCACCACAACCGGAAACAGCATAATGACCAGATCCGCCAGCACAAAGCAGACCGCTTTGGCCGCCAACACGCTGCTTCTTTTATTTCCTGCCGTAATATATAAGAATAAAGTGCGTTCTTCATAATCGTTTGCAAAATACAGCACCATAAATACTACAACGATCAGGTAGGAAAACGGAAGATACCATAAGGTTGCATAGAACAGGTTGCTCGTCTTTGGCAGGCTGTCCCGCAGCATCATCGTGCTGAAGAGCAGCTGGGCCAGACACAGTGCCGGAAAATACCGGCTATGGAGCAGTTTGTAGATCTCCGCCTTCAGAAGTTTACTCATGAGATCCACCTCCTACCTTGCTTATGAAATACTCCTCCAAAGTATCGCCCGTAACCGCCAGGCCGACCACCAGCACCTGTGCTTCGGAAAATGCAACCGCAACACTTTCGATATCATCCAGATAGTCATACAGCTGAATGGTGCCATCCGGAAGCATTTTGAAATTGTCGGTATGGAGTTTTTCTTCCATCACCAGCACAGCCTTTTCGGTATCTTTTACTTTGATCTCAATATGCTGTTTGCATTTTTCATTCAGTTCTTCATAGGTCAATTCCTCCAGGATCCGGCCTCCGTCAATAAAGATAAAATCCGTTGCTGTATTATGCAGTTCCTCCAGCAGATGGCTGGAGATCAGGATCGTCATCCCGTATTCCCGGTTCAGTTCCTTTATGAGATTACGGATTTCTACCATACCGGCCGGATCCAGTCCGTTGATCGGTTCATCCAGAACCAGGAATTCCGGTGTATTCAGCAGTGCCATGGCAATCCCCAGCCGCTGGCGCATACCCAAAGAAAAATTTCGTACTTTCTTCTTTCCGGTATTGTCCAATCCTACCATTTTCAATGTCTTGTCGATCACTGACTTATCCGGGATCCCGCGCTGCAGCCGCTGCACTTCCATATTCTGCCAGGCTGTCATATACGGATACAGAGCCGGCGTCTCGATCAGACTCCCGATCCGCTTTCTCTGCTCCTGCAGACTTTTTTCTCCGCTCTTTCCAAAAAGGCTTAAGCGTCCCTCCATCGGAAATGCCAGTCCGGTGATCAGGCGCAGGAAAGTCGTTTTGCCGGCTCCGTTCTTTCCGATAAAGCCATAGATTTTTCCTTTTTCCAGCTTCAGATCCACATGATCAAGCGCCAGTGTTTCACGATACTTTTTCGTGATCCCCTGTGCTTCCAAAACAATCGAATTCATCGTTACTTCTCCTTTAATCCGTATTGGTGTTTTCTGTTTACAGTACACAGTCTACCCACCCCGGATAAAGATACTATTAAAAAAGTTTAAGGAAAGTATAAAGAAATGAAAATATTTAAGAATTATTTATCCTTATGCAGACGGAAACCGATCCCCCATACCGTATCAATATAATCCTGCTCCGGCCGGATGGCTTTCAGCTTATTGCGCAGATTGCTGATATGTACGTTCAGCGCATTGTCTTCGGCAATGTATTCCTCGCCCCAGACACTTTCAAACAGATTGGCTTTCGAGAATACTTTTTGCGGATATTTTAAAAGAAGCTCCAGGATCGCATATTCCTTGGCCGTCAGAGACAATTCCGTTCCGTCCAGAGATACTGTCTTATTCTCCGGATCGATCTTTAAACCTTTATACTCCGGCACTGCCGTTCCACCGGCCTGAAATCCCGACCTGCGCAGGGCGCTCTCGATCCGCGCAAGAACTTCTTCCATATCAAAAGGCTTGGTAATGTAATCGTCCGCTCCCAGACGCAGCAGATCGACCTTGTTCTGTGTCGTATCCTTCGCGGAAAGGATGATCACCGGCAGCATCGAAGTCTTCCGGATCTCCTCCAGGATGGAATCGCCGCTCTTATAAGGCAGCATAATATCCAGGAGCACCATATCGGCCTTCTCCTGTTCCATCGTTTCGACTACTTTGCGTCCGTCGTATAAGGATCTGACCTCATAGCCTTTGCTGATAAGGTATTCCGCCAGCAGGTCATTGATCTCTTTATCATCTTCTACGATGAATATCTTCATTCGCTTATCTCCCGGTTCTATACGCTCCGCTGCTGCGGACAGATTCTCTGAATGATCTCGCCCGGTCCGGCCGTTTTACTGCTTATGTACTGCGTCGTACACTTCCCGCTTGGGAATGCCGCGGTCCAGCGCCACCTGTTTCAGCGCTGCCTTGTGCTCCATCCCTTCCGCTTCGTACTGCGCCACATGCTCAGGGATGGTAAGCTCCTCGTACTGCTGCCGCTGCTCGGCTTCCAGAGCTTCCCGATCGGCGCCGGCCAGCACCAGTACATACTCCCCGCGGGGTTCCTCGCTGCCGTACATCTCCAGAGCCGCCTCCAGTGTCGTCGGCAGGATCGTCTCAAAACGCTTCGTCAGTTCCCGGCAGATCGTGATCTTGCGCTCCCCCAAAGCCTCGTACAGGTCTTTTAATGTCTTCACCAGATGATGCGGCGCCTCGTACAGGATGATCGTGCGCGTCTCCCGCTTCAGTTCCTCCAGGATCTGCCGCCGCTCCTTTTTATCCGCCGGCAAAAATGCCTCAAAACAAAACCGTCTGGTCGGCAGTCCGGACAAAGTCAGCGCCGTGATACATGCCGCAGGCCCCGGCAGGGATGTCACCGGGATCTGCTCCTCCAGGCACCGCCGTACCAGCACTTCTCCCGGATCCGAGATCCCTGGGGTCCCGGCATCCGTGATCAGGGCGATGTTCTGCCCCTCCCGCAGTTTGCCGATCAGGGTCTCCGCCTTGTCATACTTATTGTATTCGTGATAACTCGTCATCGGGGTATGGATATCAAAATGGTTCAGCAGATGCAGGCTGTTGCGGGTATCCTCCGCCGCGATCACATCCGCTTCCCGCAGGGTATCCAGCACCCGCTGCGTGATATCCCCCAGATTACCGATCGGGGTCGCACACAGATATAGTGTACCTGTCATATATTCTCTCCTGAAAATTCATATTTGAGGACAGGGGGACAGACCCCGCGTCCTCATGAGGACAAAAGAACCGTCCCCCTGTCCTCAAAAGCCGTAGTCCCGGCGGATCTCTTCGCTGTACCGGCCCGGGGCATCATAAATGATGAGGGGCTTCTCGACGGTCATGCCCGGACGGCCGCCGCGGGCCGCCTCGATCAGCACCATATTGGGAGCCTTGTCGGCAAAGGGATAGACCACCCGCAGACGTTTGGGCTCTAAGCGGCATTCGGTCAGGGTGACCAGCAGTTCCGATAAACGGTCCGGCCGGTGTACAAGAAACAGTTTTCCGCCGGGAGTGAGCAGTTTTGCCGACTGCTCTGCCACATCACGGAAGGTACAGAACACTTCGTGCCGCGCGATCGCCTTAGGTGCTTCGGGATTCTGCAGTCCCTTACCCCCCGCAATGTAGGGCGGATTGCAGGTAACCACTGCAAAAGAGGCAGCGCCAAACAGCCGGTCTGCCTCTTTGATATCTCCTGTTACTATACGGATGCGATCCGATAAATGATTGAGCTCCACGCTGCGGCGTGCCATATCTGCGCTCTCCGGCTGGATCTCAATGGCCGAGATCTGTCCCGCCTTCGTCTTTGCGCTCATAAGCAGCGGCAGTATCCCCGTTCCGGTACACATATCCAATACCGGCGCTCCGTCCGGTACCTGCACAAAGCCCGATAAGAGCACCGCATCCATCCCGAAACAGAAACGCTCCGGATCCTGCAGGATCTTTAAGCCGCATAATTGCAGATCATCCAAACGTTCCAAGATCAGTTATCCTTCTTTTCCAGTTCCGCCAGCTCACGCAGCTCTTCCTTGCTGAGCTTCTCCTGGTTTCCCCGGTCGTTTCGGTCATTCTTGCGGTCGTTCTTATCCTTCTTGTTACCGCCGCCGCCCTGGCGTTTGGTAAACTTCAGTTCCTCTACCGCATATTCCTCGATCTCTTTTTCGTCATTTACGTCCACAATGACACGAACCCGCTGACGCAGCACATCCACGCTCTGTACCTTTGCAACATTGCCGTACGGAGTAGTCACATCATCCCCTACCCGCGGCAGTTTGCGGTTCAGCCAGGAATAGGTGTCCGACTCATACTGCAGGCAGCACATCAGTCGTCCGCACATACCGGAGATCTTGCCCGGATTTAAGGACAGATTCTGCTCCTTTGCCATCTTGATGGATACAGGTACAAAGTCCGCCATATAGGCATGGCAGCACAATTCACGTCCGCAGGAACCAAGCCCGCCCAGCATCTTGGTAGCATCACGCACACCGATCTGGCGCAGCTCGATACGGGTGTGGAACACACCGGCCAGATCCTTGACCAGCTCACGGAAATCCACACGTCCGTCTGCCGTAAAATAAAACACGATCTTATTCCGGTCAAAGGTATACTCTACGTCGATCAGCTTCATATCCAGCTCATGCTTGCGGATCGTCTCTTTGGCAACGCTGATCGCGCTCTTTTCTTTTTCACGGTTCTGCGCGTCCTGCTCATCATCCTTCGGTGTGGCAACACGCATGATCGGCTTTAAGGGCTGCTGGATCTTCTCATCCTCCACCTCCCGGATCTCTCCGACCACCGTACCGTACTCGATCCCGCGCACGGTCTCAACGATCACGTGGCTTCCGCGCTTCAGTTCAAAATTCAGCGGATCGAAATAATATGGCTTTCCTCCGCTGCGGAAACGCACACTGACAATCTTTTTCACTTGCTGAAAATCTCCTAGTTCTCTTTTATTGTAAGCAGTAACAGCTCCATGGTGAGCTCGTAGTTTACCTTGGAACGCAGACGGCTCTTCGCCACCTCCAGCGCCTGGATCACTTCCTCGATCCCTTCGTAATCGCTGCACTGCGCTACTTTCTGTATGCTCTGGATCTCATCCCGGAAGATCAGATGGTTCATATCGTGGGTAGCCTTAAACAACAGGATATCCCGGTACCATACTGCCATGATGTCCAGATAATCATTGATATCAAAACCGTACTCGCGGATGTTCTTGAGCGCTTCCATGATATCTGCTGTGTCCATCTCGTGGATATTCTTTAGAAGAGATAACGCATTGGTACGGATCTTGTCAAAATCCTCGCTCGCTGCCAGTGCCTTGGCGCGTCCGATATTACCGCGTGCAAAAGCGATGCAGATCTCCGCGCGGCTCTCGGGCACATGCAGCTGCTCAATCAAATAGGTACGCATCTCATCGTCACGCACCGGCCGCATATTGAGAAGAACACAGCGGCTCAAGATCGTAGGAAGCAGCGCTTCCGTCGAACTGGTCAGCAGCATAAAGACCACATATGCCGGCGGTTCCTCGATCGTTTTCAGGAGCACATTCTGCGCCTGTACCGTCAGTTTCTCCGCCTCTTCCACGATATAGATCTTATACGGCCCCTGGTAAGGCTTCACCTGAACCGTCTCCACGATACGGTCACGGATCTCCTCCACACCGATGGTGCTGGGTACATAGATGATGTCCGGATGATTGGCGGTCATCGCCTGCCGGCAGGAATGACATTCCCCGCAGGGTTCGATCGTTCCGTCCGGTTTCGTTACCGGTTTTTCACACAGCAACGATTGTGCAAATACCTTTGCAACAAACTCTTTTCCGGAACGCACCTCACCATATAAGATATAGGCATGGGATACCCTTCCCGTACTGATGGCTCCCTGCAGCTGCTCCTTGATCGACTCCTGTCCGACAATGTCCGAAAAATTCATGCCCTTTACCCCCGTGTATTATGTTAAGATATCCAGCAAAAGTCCCCGGATCTCTCCGATCTTTGCCAGGATCTCCATATTATCCTGCTCGTCCTTGACCAGTTCCTGCGCCAGCGCATCCAGATTTTCATCCACCAGACGCACGATGCCGTATACCCGGTGCCGCCCGCGCTTATCCAGAAAATTCTCCCGGGAAAACTCGTGAGAACGGTTCACCACTTCATTCATAAACTCTTTGATCAGGCTGCGGTATTTCTTCATATCGCGGATATCTTTTTTCTTACCGATCCGCTCCCCCTGCGCCGTGATCTCACTCATCAGGCTCGTCAGTTTTTCCTGCAGTTCCGATTCCTGGATATTGCTGGCCAAAATGAACTTAAAGCCCTGATCACCTTCCGGGGCTTTGGCCACCGTCTCCGGCCGCATCGGTTGTAAGATCTGGTCGATCCTGATCTGATCCATATGTCTCCTGATAAATTATCTGATAAAGGCTTTCACCTCTGCCAGACACTGCTCCAGTTCGGTATTGTCGAACCGTTTCGCGATCCCGGCCAATGCCAGTTTCTCTTCCGAAAAATCCTCGCAGTCCGCCAGAAACCGCCGGCACATCTCCCGGTATTTCGGCTCCTGCTGCTGCCGCTCTCTGGCCAATGCACGTTCCAGACGCAGCCCGTCCTCGACTTCGATGTAAATGGGCACCACCAGATCCGCAGCACCCTTCTTTGCAAAATAGGCTTTGATCTGTGTATAGGCTTCCAGTGTCCCGATCATCAGGTAATCCCCTGCATCCGGATCCAGCTGTCCGTCATCCACGGTGAAATAGTACCAGTCACCATGAATGGTGTGATACACCCGGGATTCGATCACTTTGCCCTGCGCTTTCAGCGCCTCCAGTCCGTTGATATCGGTAAAATGATACTCCCTGCCCTCCTGTTCCCCCTGCCGGATCGGCCGGGTCGTATAGGGCACCAGTTCCTTTAATCCCAGGGTCTGATCGTCCAGCAGCCGCCGGAATACGGTATCCTTGCCGCCGGCGCTCTTTCCCATCAGAC
This sequence comes from Lachnospiraceae bacterium, assembly GCA_017508825.1. Lineage (GTDB taxonomy): Bacteria > Bacillota > Clostridia > Lachnospirales > Lachnospiraceae > NK4A136. Next base: position 20,941 of record JAFWRC010000205.1, on the reverse strand, counting down.
AGTACAATTTCCCCATGACTACCTCTTCACATATATAATCTATTATAGTATACCACAATGCGCCTTCAGTTGTAAACAAAGGGGGATGTTTTGTGAAACCAAAAAACGGGATCCGAAGATCCCGTGAAAAATCCGCTCAGGTTTATTGTGCCGTCATCACCTTCTGGATGTATTCCATAATGTCCTCCGCCGCATTTACTCCGGTACAATCGTACAGGTTCTTGAAATGCGCATTGGAATTGACTTCGCAGAGGATCGGCATCTCATTTGGTCCGAACAGGATATCCACGCCGCCGAAATCCAGCCCCAGCGCACGGCAGGCATCGATCGCCAGCTGGGCCTGCTGCATATTGACCGTATAGGGCTGCGCGGTACCGCCGCTTGTGATATTGGAACGGTAATCCGAAGGATTGGTGCGCAGCATCGCCGCGATCACACGTCCCCCTACCACTTCCACACGCACATCTTTTCCCTGGGAAGTCTGGATATACTGCTGGATCAGATACGGGCGATCCCCCAGATCCATCACATAACGCTGCAGCGTCGCCATATCCTGTACATAATAAACCTGCTCGCCAAAGGAACCGAAACATTCCTTGAGTACCAGCGGAAATCCCAGATGCCCGGCCGCGGTTTCCAGCGCTCTGCGGTCAAACAGCCCGTCCGGATGAAACTTCTTCGGAGAAATGTAGGTATCCGGCTGGGGTATCCCCGCCGCCCGCAGTTTCATATAGGTCACAGCCTTATCATCGCAGTCCGCGATCGCCTGCGCCCGGTTAAACACCTTCATTCCCTGGCGCTCCAGTTCCTGCGCCAGGCGGATGTCCTTATCCCAGAACAATACAAAATCCGGCACATCCAGACCGATATCCTCAGCCGATACCACCAGTTCCATCCCGTTTTTCCGGAACGGACAGCCCACGGTGAAAAACTCCTGCAAACGATAACCGCAGGAGCCAAGCATCGTCCAGATCTCGGAATTGGATTTTTGTGTCAGTTCAATCCCCAGGCGGAGCGCCGCCTTATAAAACATCGCGAACAATTCCTTGAATTTGTCGCTTGTGATAAACTCGTTTCTGACCAGCCAGCCCTTCATTTATGTTTCCTCAAATCACTTTACTTTTCTGTTTCTTTTGAAATGCGCTTAATATTCTTCTCGATCTGCCGGCGGGGCGCCATGACCAGATGCCCGCAGCCGCAGCATTTCATCTTCAGATCCTGTCCCACCCGCAGCAGTTCCCATTCATGGGTTCCGCAGGGATGCGCCTTTTTCATATATAAGATATCGCCTACTGTCAGTTCCATCAGATCTCAAGCTGGGAGAAGATCTCTCCGATGCTGCCGTGGATCGTATAATCCGCAACACCGTCTCTTGCCGTGGCATCCCGGTTGATCAGCACCAGTTTCTTCCCGCGATAGTAATCGATCAATCCTGCCGCCGGATATACCACCAGCGAAGTACCGCCGATGATCAGCATATCCGCATCCCGGATCGCCTTGACCGCATTGTTCATCGTTGTATTATCCAGGCCTTCCTCATAGAGCACCACATCCGGCTTCACATCGCCGTGACAGGCATCACAATACGGAACACCGTTCTGTTCATACATATATTTTGCATCAAAAAACTTCCCGCATTTTTCACAGTAATTACGCAGCACACTGCCGTGCAGTTCATAAACCGTCTTGCTCCCGGCAGCCTGATGCAGACCGTCGATATTCTGGGTGATCACGGCTTTCAACTTGCCCTTTTCTTCCAGTTTTGCCAGAGCAATATGCGCTGCATTGGGCTTCGCCGGATTCTCACCGCAGGTACACTCCAGCAGCTTATCTCTGTAAAACTCATAAAACTCTTCTTTATGGGTAACATAGAAAGTGTGTGAAAGCATCGTCTCGGGCGGATACTTGAATTTCATATGATAAAGCCCATCCACACTGCGAAAATCCTTGATACCGCTCTCCGTTGACACGCCGGCGCCGCCGAAAAAGACGATATTATTGGATCCGTCGATCAGATCCTGCAATTCCTGAATAGTCATATCTGCCATAGATGTCACCCCCGTTTTCGCTCCTCGCGCGAAATGATCATTCCCACGGTTCCTATTATAGCAAAATGACCGGCGAATGAAAAGATGTTTTTCCTGCGCGGCATCAGTCTCTGGTATCCAGATCCCTGCTGATCATATCCAGATACGGCACCATCAGCGACCGGTGCTTCGGCAGGATGTAATCCGGATCCAGTTCATCAAAGCGAAAACTCTTGCGCCCTCCTTTTTGGGCCCTCTCCCAAAAGCGGATCAGATCGCAAAAACGAAGATAATACAGCAGATCCTTGCCGGTATAGTAAATCAGAAGAAACGCCACACCGTCCTGTGCTTCAAAATCCCGCATAAACTCCACCTGATGCTCATGGATGTTCTGCAGGGCAAAGGTATCCGTCGCCGACTCTTTTGCATCAAAACAGACAGGGATCCCCTGTACGGCCCCGATATAATCGACCGTACTCTTCTGTTCAAAATATGCCAATGTGATCTGGGAAGTTTCTTTATTGATATTGATCGGAGTGATCGGTGTCGGGATCTTCTGCACCAGCGCCAGTTTCTTTTCCCGATACTTCTCGTTGGTGCGGTTGATCATTTCCTCCAGAGTGGAGCCGCGAAGCCCTCGTGTCGTCCAGGTGCCCAAATCCGTCTCCTCCGGTTAAAATGTCTTTGCCACATCAATACGGATGATCACATCATCCGCATGCTGGAACACGCTCATATCCACCGCATCCACCAGCGCCTTCAGTCCGTTCTTGTTAAAGATGCGCAGTTCCCCGTGAAAACGGAAACGCAGAAGCACTCCTTCCTTATCCGACAGATCATATCTGGTCTTTTCATCCGGCCGCAGGATAAACGCCCTGTGCTCAGACGAGTAATCCAGAAAAGTCCAGATCTTTGCGGTCATCACATCACTGCGTCCCACAAAAACGATATACTCATCTCCGGGATCCGATACCTGCATCGTTTCTTTGGATTCCCAATAATGCAGATACTTTACCCCTTCTATTTTTTCCTCTTTCCACATTGCCAGTTCGGCGTGGGTCACGGTCCGCCGTTCGGCAGCTCCTTTTGTGATCAGGCCCCCCATCCATCCATCTCCTTCTTCTATACATCTCATCCAAGTTTTTACTAAACAGTAAATTGCAGCTGTTTCCCGGTCACCGGATGTGTAAACTCCAGCCGGGACGCACACAGGCACAGCTGCTTTATTCCCTGTTCCACTGCATATCTTTTCGCTTCTTCGGTCCCATACTTGGTATCCCCGAGGATCGGACATCCCGCGTGGGACAACTGTACCCGGATCTGATGGTGCCGCCCGGTCTTTAACAGGATCCGCAGTGTCTGCGTTTTTTCCGTTTCTTCAGACACTTCATAACTCAGTACCGATCTTTTCCCGTTCTTGTCTTTTTCCGATACCACCCGTGAGGTATTGCTGCGGGCGTCCTTCACCAGAAAGTCCGTCAGTTCTCCCTGCTTCTGCGGCATTTTACCATACACATGAGCCGTGTATTCCTTGTAAAAACACCTCATCCGCCCTTCGGGCACCTTCTCTTCTAAGGTAAGACCTGAGCTATCCGCCTTCTGCACCTGCTTGGAGAGCGACGCTGCTGCCGCTTCCGTCTTTGCAAAAACAAGAAGTCCTTCCACCGGCTGGTCCAGACGGTGTACCACCGCCAGATAAGGATTTTTTTTCCCCTGACCGGCCAGATATTTTTTCAGTTCACTTACCATATCTGCCTGACCGAGCGCTGCCGTCTGTACGGCAATGCCGGGATATTTATGGCAGACGATCAAAACATCATCCTCAAATACGATCCTGATCCGCTGATCCATTCTTTTGATCACTCCGGCTCATTTTTCGTGAAGTAGTATCCCACGCCCCACTCGGTTTTGATGATGGTGGGCTGTGCCGGTCTTTCCTCTATGATATTTCGTATCTTTTTGATATGCATGACAACCGTGGCCATCCCGCCTACGGCTTCCTCATTCCACACCTCGCGATACAGATCTTCCTTGGTAAACACTTCCTCCGGATGTGTCATCAGAAAATACAGCAGATCAAATTCTTTCCGCGTAAACTTCTTTTCTTTGCCGTGTACCCGTACTTTCCGCCGTACCGGATCCAGACGGATCCCCCGGATCTCCTGCAGGGCATCCTTGCGGACTTCTTCACTCTGCACACGCTCCTGCAGCCGGATCAGCGCTAGGATCTGCGCCGTAAAGATGCCGGCCGGCAGCGTTTTTGCACTGCAGAGATCGGCGCCGCTTTCATAGCCCCGGATCACTTCGGCCTCATTCTCCGTTCCGGTCAGCATAACCACAGGCATTTTGGAAAGTCCTCTTACCTTTCCGATAAACCGTTCCATATCGATCCCCGGCAATGCCCCGTCCACGATCAATGCTGCATACGACGCATCCTGTTTCAGCGCTGCCAGTGCCGCCTCCGCTGAAGTCTCCGACACCACATTTAACTGATGCATCTCCAGATGCTCCGTTATCTGTTCTGCTGTTGTCCTGTCTCTGCTGATTAACATGATCTGCGCCATAATTCCCGATCCTCTCCTTGTGTCATCCTGTTTTGCATAATAATACAGATCTGAATCCCCTGCTTTCAGACGCATCTTCCTGATTATATCATGTTTAAATTTTTATCTCTGTTTTTTCCGTTTTAAAGATGCCATATAAGCATCGATAAATGCCCTGTCGATCACCCACCGGTTGTCCAGTGTCTTCACGACATCATCTACGGCCAGTGTCCCATGCTTTTTCACATCGGCAAGATCCAGCATCTCATTGTTATCAAAAAGCAGTACCACCGGTTTTGCCATATAAAACGGATTTTCCTTGATCACGCAGCCGGACAATCCGTTTGTCAGTTTCACCGAACAGCCGGATACCAGCACATTCACACTGTCGATCAGGGCATTGAGCACAGGTGTATCAAACAGATCCGTATCCTTGCGCATGATCCTGACCGCAGAAAGCTCCGTAACAGGTTCCTTTCCGATATCCATCGAAGTCAGCCGGTCAAACGCACATGCAACCGTCAGTATCTTCGTTGCATCGGAATAGCTGCGTGTTTCGGGATCCAGCCTGCCGAATCTCTCCATACGTCTCATACGGAAATGCTGTCCCATAAGCTGCCGGATGGCAGGCAGATTGTTCGCTTTCGTTTCCAGATACTGCAGACTTTTATACTCCTCGACAGACAAAGCCTTCTTTTCCTCTTCCGTCAGCTCCACATCCGTCTTATCTCTCAGCTCTTTCGGAATATCCAGCCAGCCGATGTCATGCAGCAGAGCCGTGGTCACGCAGGTGTTCATTTCCGAACGCCGCTTTCCCATCCGGCTGCATATCATGGCACAAAGAATGGCCATGCTCAGACAATGTTTATAGCGCTTGTCCTCACTGCTCCGGATCGTCTGAAAAAAGCTGATCTTATGATCCAGATCACCGTATTTTGATACGATCTCCGATACAAGAGAGGGCAGATATACGGGTATCATTCCCGAACGGATCTTTTCCCAGTCAATATACAGCTTCGTCGTTCCTGCGATCAGGAAACGTTCCAGTTCGATCTCTTCATCTGACAGGATCGGAACCGGTTCCGCTTCTTCGAGGATATAAAGCCCTATGACCCCGAAATTATTTACACTGATGATCCCCTGCTCCGTCAGCCGGGAACCCACATTGTATAACAGGGTGCCGTCTTTACTATAGATCGGCCGCCCGAGACGCATTCCTGTTTTCAGATTTTCCCTCAGAATAAATTTCATCCGCCGTTACCCATTCGAAATGATATAATACACCATAATCATCTTATATCTTATCCCCCTATTAGTAAAGACTTTTTATACTGCTTTCCCAATATAATAAGCGTTTCGCTTGCGAAACGCCCGCGGCCGGCGCAGGTGTTTCCACCGGCGCCGGCCGCATTCGTAAATCCTCATCAGGCTTTCGCTTTCGGGTCCCGGCAGGTCTGCTTCTGCAATGCCTGACAGGCCCTTGCTTTGGAACACTTCCCTGCCATCGGGCAGCCGATGCAGTGGCTGCCCTTTTTCTTTTCTCTGTAGATGTATATGCTTGCTCCGCCAAACAGGAGCAAAATGATGATCGCTGCGATGATATCTACCATAACCGGTCTCCTTAATTCGCTTTCAGACGATACTCCATAACGATCTTTCGGTTATTCGTGATAATGATCCCCGTTACCACTGCCGCAAAAATGATCACTGCGATCAGACCACCTGCAAATCCGGCCCCGAGAGATCCTGTCGTGATCAGGGTACCGATCTGATATACCAGAAATCCTACGGTATAACCGGTTGCCAGCTGCAGACCGATGGCACCCCACAGCCACTTCGCGGATTTCATCTCGGAGTTCATAGCGCCGAGAGCTGCAAAGCAGGGCGGTGTATACAGGTTAAACATCAGATAAGCAAGCGCCGCTACTTTTGTGATACCGATGACGGCTGCCACGGCATTGCCTTCCCCTACCAGTTCCAGTTCATCCGGATCTACCAGATTGGTGATCGCATAAACGGTTGCGATCGTACCGACAACATTCTCTTTTGCAATAAATCCGGTGATCGCCGCCGCTGCCAGCTGCCAAGCCGCAATACCGACAATCGGGATGAGCAGTACGGAGAACGGACCGGCGATGGAAGCCAAGATTGAAGTCCCCTCCATACCTTCTTCCACAACCTCAAACTTCCAGTTGAAGGTCTGCATGATCTGTACTGCGGTATTACATACCAGGATCACGGTACCGGCCTTGATGATATAAGCCTTACCACGTTCCAGCATGGACTTGAGCGCAAACAGAAGGCTCGGTCTCTTGTATTCCGGCAGCTCGATGATAAAGAAACTCTTACGGTATTTCATACCGGTGATCGCTTTGATCAGCAATGCACCAAGCAGGATCAGCACGATACCCAGCATATAGCATACAAAACTTACCCATGTTGCCTCCGGGAAAAATGCACCGGCAAACAGCGCGATAACCGGAAGTTTTGCACCGCAGGGCATAAAGGTTGCCAGCATTGCGGTCGCTCTCCGCTCTCTTTCATTCTTGATGGTACGGCAGGCCATGATCGCCGGGATACCGCATCCGGTACCGATGATCATCGGGATCACCGATTTACCGGAAAGCCCCACACGCTTAAAGATCGGATCCAGCACTACGGTTGCTCTTGCCATATAACCGCAGTCTTCCAAAAGAGCGATCAGGAAGTACATCACCATAACCAGCGGCAGGAAGCCGACTACGGCACCGACACCACCGATGATACCGTCCACCAACAGGGCGTACAGAAGCGGATTGGCATCCGCCATCTGATCGCCTGCCCATCCCTGGAACGATTCGATCGCACCGGCCAGAATGTCTGCCACCCAGGTACCTACCGTCGTCTGGGAGATATAGAATACCAGGAACATGATACCTGCAAAGATCGGGATACCGATGATCGGGTGTGTTAAGACTTTATCGATCGCATCACCTTTCGTTTTATCCTTTGTCAGAGTCTTCCGGACTTCGACATCCTTTACGATCTGATTTACAAAATCAAAACGTCTGCGGTCTGCTGCCTCCACGGATTTCTTATCCTGCAGATCTACATCTCCCTCATCAAAAGGAGCGGTCTGTTTGCTTCCGCGTAGGCCCGCTGCTGTTTTCACAACCTCAGACAATCCTTTTCCTTCTGTGGAGACCGTCTCCAGAACCGGACAGCCCAGTTTTTCGGAAAGCTGCGCAACATCGATCTTGTTTCCCTTCTTGCCGTTCACATCGCTTTTGTTCAGCGCCACAACCACGGGGATCCCAAGCTCCAGAAGCTGCGTGGTAAAAAACAGGCTGCGGCTCAAGTTGCTGGCATCCACGATATTGATGATCGCTTCCGGATGCTCGTTCTTTACATAAGCACTGGTAATGCTTTCTTCGGACGTAAACGGTGACATGGAATAGGCGCCCGGCAGGTCGACCGCGATCAGTTCCTTTCCGCTGTCATTGTAGTTCTTCTTGATCGGACTCTCCTTTCGGTCCACCGTTACACCGGCCCAGTTACCGATCTTTTCATTTCTGCCCGTCAGCGCGTTATACATTGTCGTTTTTCCGCTGTTCGGGTTTCCCGCTAGTGCGATTCTCATGTTCCTTCCTCCCTTTCCTGCATTGCCTGTAAGATTAAAATAATTATTATTTGCTAATCAGATCTCAAAGTAGTTATTTCTAACTTTCAGAGCAAAAATATATGCCCGACTCGTTATTCACGTAACGGGCATATACCTCAGATCCGGATGCGTTCCGCCAGTTCCGGATCGATATTGTATCTGGCATCCTTGATCGAAACCACCAGATTTTTTTTCTTATCCACTACCGTGATCTTCTCACCGCTGTAGCACCCCAGCGAAAACAGAAAGCTTTCCAGCTCTTCGTCTCCGTCCAGTTCCACATCCGTAATGGTGTATTCTTTTCCGAGTTCCGCTGCATTCAGATCCACTATGCAACACCTCCGTCTCATCATTGTTAGCATTTGCTAACTTTCTCTTGCTATAGCGCATTATAATTAGCCCACGCTAACTTGTCAAGTATCTTTTTTCAAAAAACCCGTTTTTACTCATTCGCTTTCAGACTGGCTACCATATCGATCTTCTTTAACCCCATTGCCAGGAAGATACTGGTAAATACCATCACACCCAACGTCCCGGCCAATGCGATCAGATACGCGGAAGGTTCGATATAGGCGTTAAAGTCATAATCCTCACCGATCGCGTAACGGAACATATAGTCCGTAAACAGGAATCCTCCCGGCAGACCGAATACGATCCCGGCCAGTGTGATCCAGACATTCTGCATCGTGTAGATCTTGACGATCTTTAAGAACTTAAAGCCCAACACCTTCATGGTCGAGAACTGGTACATCTTCTCATTCATGGACAGCAGGCCCATATTGTAGATGATGATAAAGCCAAGGGCTCCCGCCACACCAATGAAGAGTCCCAGCATTCCCGAGATCATATTGAGCATGCCGCTTGTCTGTTCCCGCAGGGATGCGCTGGTACTGATGGCGCTCACGCCGTCAATGTCTTCATCATCCATACCGCTCAGATCCATCTGCGTATACAGCGTATCCGGTTCGTAATCTTCGCCCAGGCCTTCAAATGCCATTCTGGTCATGGCAAACTGCTGTGTCTGGGGATCGCGGTTCACTGCTGCGATATCCGTCTCGTACCAGTCATCATTGCCCAGGATATGCCACCGCAGTTTCTTCTCTACATCCAGATGCTTGTTTGCCACCAGTTTTTCTGTCACAAACAACGCGCCCGGTGCCATTATATCACTATAAGTTGCTCCCGGGATACCCTCATTGATATCGTGCGATCCCTGGTTGTGGTCGCAGAGCGCGATCATGCCGTCCGAATCGTTCACCATGATCGCAGAGGTCTGCAGCATACCGTTTCCGTCATAATACTCGATCGGCACCGTCTGCGTCGTCGCGGTTCCGTATTTCCGGTACAGATCGCTCTTTTCCAGATTAGTGATATCCGAATCAAAAGTCAGTCTGGAATTGAAACGCAGGATCCCGGAAAACTCCCAGTCCAGATAATGCTGCATCGAGTCTTCCATGCCGTATGCCATTACGATCAGCAATGCCGATCCGGCAATACCCACAACGCCCATAATGGTTCGCGCTTTACTTCTGGCTACATCACGTAGGTTCCATTTCACCGCAAACGGCAGATGTGACATAATACCGTTCGGTTTCTCGCCCGTCTTTTTCTGCTTGATCTTGGGCACTTCCAGACGCAGTGTCTGCGCTGCCGGCTCCGATAAGATCTTCCGGCTGGAAAAATAGGTGACCAGCGTTACCATCACAACGATCAGAGCCGCCACGATATAACTGTCCGTCCCGACATAGATGCCACCACCCACAATATCAAACATATCCATTTCCATATTGTAAAAGCCGACGCCCAGAGTGGGCAACCCGATCACAAAGCCAAGCACCACACCCACGATACTCACAAAGAAACCGTAGGAAATATAATGCCGGTAGATCTTGGAATTGCGGAAGCCCAGCGCCTTCATTGCGCCGATCTGCATTCTCTGTTTTTTGACAAAACGGTTCATGGTCGTCACAACGGAAAGCGATGCAATGAACAGAAACAATGCGGTAAACATGCCGGAATAGGTATCCCCTTCCTCTGCTTCCGATTTGTAGTATACATAGGAACTGCATGAATCACGCCCGGTCACGGAGTCTACCGCATCTACCTCGTACAAAGCATTCTTGACACGGTCTGTTTTTTTCTCAAAGGAACCGTCGTCCATATGGTCCTTGTAAATACCCGGAGCATCGCCTTCCACATCCACATATACCATCGGGTAGGTATAGGCTTTTTCCACATTGAAATGCGGGTCCAGCGCCTTGATAAAGTCGTGCTTTTTTTCTTCTCCGGCAGTCTCATTTGCAATATCGTCCGCCAGCTCCAGCGCAGTCTCCAGATCCGTGTCGGGATCCATCTCCCCAAGCTGCGTCACCAGGATATCCCGCCAGCTCATACCCATATCGTGCAGCGCCCACAGGGAATCCCGCGCCGAAAGAAATCCCTGCATCGCATCACTTTCGATGATCTTGTCATACATGGCTTCTCTCGGGAAATAACGCATGGACATATAAACCCAGCCGAAATCCTTTGCCTCCTGAAAAAGAACGGTCGAATCCTGCGTCACATAGACATGATCCGGTACCGAGATGATGCCCAGCACTTCTTTTTCGATCTCTGCATCCTCATACGTCAGTTTGATGCGGTCTCCGGGATGGATATCCCTGGCCTCCGCAAACATTCGTCCCAGCCAGAGCCCATCGGCATCCGGATCATACCCCCTGCCTTCGATCAGCTGAAAACGGTTGACACTGACCGTTTTCTGTTTGATATCCAGAAAGTTTCCTTCCATCGGAACGGAGAAGGTTTCTTTTCTTCCGTCCGCATAAGTGATCTCGCCTGTCATGGAAAGCGACAGATAACGCATGGCATCTGCCACACCTTCCACGGCCCGGATCTCTTTCATATCATTCTCGGAAAACCCCGAGCCCATCAGCCACAGATCCGGCATATTCTGCTGCTCATATACTTTGTCTACGGACACCTTCAGCCCGTCACCGTAGGACTTCACGCCTACATATACGGCCATGGCCACAGCCACCATGGCAAATATCGTCACAAACTGCGTGAAATTATGCCGGATATCACGCAGCATTTTTCTTAACAGCATTTACTCACCTCGCAATACATCTGCAGGTCCGCAGATATCCCTACCACGAAACATCGTCAATGTTCATCGGATTTTCATTTTCCGTTACGCTTTCGATATGTCCGTTCTTCACGCGAATCACCACATCCGCCACGTCGGCGATCAGCGCATTATGCGTAACAACGATCACGGTATTGCTGCCGCGGTCCGCATCGCACTGTCTCTTTAAGATCTTTAAGATCATCGCACCGGTATTGGAATCCAGCGCACCGGTCGGCTCATCGCAAAGCAGCAGCGCCGGATTCTTGGCGATGGCGCGTGCAATGGATACACGCTGCTGCTCACCGCCGGACATCTGGTTCGGAAATTTATAGAAGTGTTTTTCCAGCCCCACATCACGGATGGCCTGCTTCGCATCCACTTTTGTTTTGGTGATCTCTTTGACCAGTTCTACGTTTTCCAATACCGTAAGAGACGGCAGGATATTGTAAAACTGGAAGATAAAGCCAATGGAATGCGCCCGGAAATCACTCAGTTTCCGGTCGCTGTATTTTGAGATATTCTCTCCGTTAACGATCACATCGCCGCTGGTGGGATTGTCCATCCCTCCGATCAGGTTTAACAGCGTGGACTTGCCGGCACCGGACGGGCCTAAGATCACTACGAAACGCCCTTCTTCGATATTCAGATCCACATGATCGAGCGCACGGTATTCGGTCTCACCGGTCTTGTAGATCTTGGATACATCTTTTAAGATCACTTTATCTGCCATGGCTTCTTACCTCTCGATCACTACACTTGTCCCCGCCTTGTCCAGATTGGATGCGGCATCCGTCAGGATCCGTGTTCCTTCACAGAGCGCGTTTCCTTCCACTTCGCTCGTACTCTCCCCTTCGTATACCACCGTGATCTCCGCTTTCTGTATGGTCGCGCGCTCTACGCCTTTGTCATCCACATTGCTGCCTCCCAGAAACAGGATATAGCTCTTGCCTTCTTCATCGGTATAGATGGCTTTATTCGGCAGCACAAAACAGTTGTCCTTCCGGTACACGATGAAGTCTGCCTCTCCGTTCATTCCGATGCGAATCCTGTCATCCGGCGATGCGATATCAATGGTCACTTTATACTCCGCATCCTCTCCGGAAGTATCCGTCCGGCCGGATGCATTCTTGCCTGCCGCATCCGCGATCCGGCTGATCTTTCCGGTATAGCTATCCGAATTATCCGCCTTCGGTGTTACGCTGACTTCCATCCCGGAAAAGATCCGGTTGATATCTTTTTCCGGTACTCTGGCATTCAGCACCAGATCTTTGGTATCCTCGATCACAAAGAGCACTTCGGTCGCATTCTCTCCCACTTCGATATTGACCGCTGTGACCGTTCCGGAAAAATCGGAAATGATCTGCGCATCCACCAGTTTGCGTTCCAGCTGTGTCAGCTGAAGCTCTTCTACACTGACATCCCCGGCCAGCGATGCCTGTTTTATCGCATCCGAGCTGATATCTCTTGCATTCTCCAGCGCATGGACCGCCGCATCGTAGTTTGCCTGCGCATAGATATAGGTCCATTCAGCATTCTCCATATTCTTTGCATAATCGGAAAGCGCGATATCACTCTGCCGCAGCAGGTTTTCGCGGCTCTGCTTTGCCTGTACGTATTGTAGATTGGCGCTGTCTACCGCATCCTCTGCTTCTTCCTTCTGCACATCGGTTGCGTATTCTTCATCGTCCAGTTTTTCCTGCATCGACTTGGCCTGCTGGATCGCCGTGGCCGCTCTGGCCACTGCCTGATCCGCTGCTGCAAGGGTCGGATCCATCCCCAGATGAACCGACTGCTTGTAATCCTCATACTGCTTCTGCGCCATCTCAAATGCTTCTCTGGCCTTTTCCACATTCGTACGGGCCGCAACCAGATTGACATCGTTACCGTTCATCAGATTTTCCGTATAGATATCATACTGGTGTCTGGCGGCTGAAACTCCGGTATTTGCATTCTTTTGCGTCAGCACCATCGCCGCATGCTGCAGTGCGATCTGATCTTCCATATCTCTGGTATCCAGTACGCACAGCAGATCGCCCGCTTCCACGTGATCCCCTTCTTTGACAAAGACTTCCGTCACCGGCAGGGTCAGTGAAGAATACACAAAATGCGGATCCGCGCATTCCACGGTACCGTCCACTTCGATCGTTTCAGAAAAGGAGCCCTTCTCCAGTATGGAAAAAGCCCCCTCCGATAATCCTTCCTCTTTTCCGCACGCACCGAGCGTTCCGATCATAACGCTCATCCCTGCTGCCATCGCAAACCATGTTCTCTTTTTCATATCCGGCTCTCCCTTCTTGATCGCTCTTTCACGCTTCAACATATGCACATCTGTTCATATGTTGAAGTAAGCATAACAATGTTTCCTCTTTTTGTCAATCCTTTTACAATCTCATATCCTACAAAAATAACGCTGCCGTCTTCCGACTTGTTAGTCAAATCTAACAAGTCGCTATTATAATTAGTCTTTGCTAACTTGTCAAATAGTATTTTAAAAATACGTTTTGCTTGTTAAAAAAGAAAAAATAGCGTTCTGCTTGCAGAACGCTTGCGCCGAGCGCGGTTGCGTCAGCAACATATTCCTTACGCGCGATAGATGATTTTCTTACGGTTTTACCGTTAGAAAATCACTATGCGTAACGCAGTGAAGAAGTGCGCATCCCCCGGAGGGCTTTTTTCCTATAAAGCAAAAAAAGAAGGATCTTTTCAGGATCCTTCTCAAGCCTTTATGAAACTATTCATCTACGCGGTTTCTTTTTTCACCCTTCAGAAACGCTTCGATATTTTTGTAGGCCTCCGTGACCACACGGTTTCGGGCTTCCACACTGGCCCACGCCATATGCGGTGTGATGATCAGACGGTTACTGTCCTGTATCTCATTCAGCGGATTGTCCGCCGTGATCGGTTCCGCTTCTACCACATCCAGACCTGCTGCCGCGATCACACCGTTTTGCAGCGCCTTTGCCAGTGCGGCATTATCCACCACTTTTCCCCGCGCCACATTGATCAGTATGGCGGTCGGTTTCATCTGCTCCAAAGCTGCACCATCGATCAGGTGATGTGTCTTTTCGTTCAGCGGACAATGCAGGGAAAGAAAGTCGCTCTCTTTTAACAGTGTCGCAAAATCCACCTGCCGGTATCCTTCCACGGCATGCGCGCCGCTGGTGGAATACCAGATCACATCACAACCGAATGCTTTTGCCACTGCCGCAACACCCTGTCCGATGTGACCCATGCCTACGATACCCCATGTCTTGCCGGCCAGTTCCATAAAGGGTACACCAAAATAGGTAAAGCGGGATTGCGCCGCATAATCGCCCTGTTTTACATATTGGTCATAGTGCGGCAGATGCTCCAGCAGATACAGTGCCAGCGCAAAGGTATGCTGCACCACCGCAGGCGTACTGTAGTCACTTACATTTGCCACACCGATATTACGGCTCCGGCAGTATTCCAGATCGATATTGTCATACCCCGTGGCAAACTCTTCGATGAACCGGACCAGCGGCGCATCTTTTAATGTCTGATCATTTAACGGGCATTTGTTCGCCACGATGATCTCGGCATCCTTCACGCGTTCCGCTACCTGCTCCGGTTCCGTATTGTCATAGACCACGGTCTCGCCCAGCTCACCGATCACGTTTACGTCCACATCCGGGCCGATCGTGCCCCGCTCCAGTATAACGATCTTCATAGTATGCTCCTTCTTAATAGAACCATTCCTCCTGGCCATCCCGGACCAGCTTCAGATATAAAGAGTCGCCATCACCATAGTACAGGTACAGGGGATACTCTTCTCCGCTGTCTTCTATAATGATCTTTGCCCCGCCGGAACTGTTGACCTCCCATTCGATCAGATCGAAAGTGTATAATTCATCCAGATAACCGGTACCGTTTTCATCGAAATACAAAGTGTTATCCAGCTCCGTCGTCGCTCCCGTATCCTCATCCATCACGGCAAAGCCATACCAGGTCGTACCATCAAGAATATCCTCGTCAAAAGACGCCTCGCTCATATCCTCTGCATGGAACTCCTCCGGCAGACCATATTCCATTACACCATAATCCGGATCACTGTACGGATCGCCCCAAGTGCAATTCTCGGTTGTCGTATCGCTTCGGTACATAAAATTATCCGTTTCACGGTCACCGAATTCACAATTCACAAACGTCAGGTTCAGCCCGCGTGACTCCGAAAAATACCCTCCTTCCTCGGAATTGATCAGCTTGCAGTCCGTAAACTTCCACTCTCCCGTGCTGCCATCGTTATACAGCGGACCGTATTCACAGTCATGGATCACGGTATCGTTGCACTTTAAGAGCCCTTCACAATATTCCATATTAATGCCGTACACACCGCATCCGAACAGATCGGCATTCACAACGCTGACGTCCTTGCAGGCGTAGCAATGGATCACATCCCCGACACAGCTTCCGCGGTTGGTATGTCCCATCGTAATATTGGATACCACGATCTGCTCGCAGTCTTCATAATTCAGAACAGATGCATAACGCGGATCCGTAAGCAGTTCCGTCTTGGAACAATCCTGGTCCCCGCCTTCGATGATCAGTCCGTCCGCATCGGTTATCACCAGTTCCAGTCCGTCATAGACATCCCGGATCTGCACATGATCATGCCGCCGGTTCCAGTCCTCGCCTTCCGCATTCCATGCATCTTCCAGGTAATCGCTGAGACTGTAGCTTCCCGCCTCCAGCCGGATCCTTGCCCCCGGAGCGATCGCTTCCACAAAATCTTCCATATTATCCACGTGTACCCAGGGATCGTTTGCTTCCGCCGTCGGTGTCGGATCCTCCTCCGGCGCCTCTGTCGTTTCCGGCTCTGTCTTCGTTCCGGATCCGTCTGTTGTCCCGGTTTCCGTTCCCGGTCTGCGTCCGCGGCCGCTGTCCGGCTCTTCGCCGCAGGCAGACAATACCGCCGTTGCCAGTAATGCACAAAGTATCAGGTTTCTCTTTTTCATAACGTCTTCTCCTCCTGTCATTGGCGTCTGTTCGCCCCCATTACTCTACCACACTTGCCATGCATTGTGCAAGCGTGTATAATAGCGGGGTGTTATGGGTAAGGTGATCAGGACAATCGGATGGATATTTGCATTCCTGTTGGGCACTTTAGCGGTGCTCTTTCTTACGTTGTACCTTTTGATGGGCGAGTTCTGCAACGGACCGTCCCCATCCGCGCGCAAAACCTTTGTGGCGACAATGCTGGAAACCGGTGGTATGAAATTTGTCCCCGGCTGGTATCTGAGCGACGCAGAGATCGAAGAATGTCTGCAGACGGATCAGGGTACGGCCGTGGTACCGGAAGCCGATCCGGCTGCGGATACGGACGTTTCTCTGGTCTCGGTTTCCGCAGATAACGATACTCCTTCCGAAACCACACCGCTTATCCCCTTCGACGAAGACGGGATCGCATTACTGACCATCAAAGGACGCACCTTCGAAGGCGCCCTGCTGGCCGTCAAGGACCCTTCCCGGCTTTCCCTCTCCACCTCTTACCCCTGGTCTTCCATGGAACATGAAAAAAACGGTCTCACGGTGGGCGATCACTGCAAGGCCTGCAATGCCATTGCCGGAGCCAATGCCGGGGAGTTTGTCAATTCCGGCAGCAACTGGGGCGGCCGGCCCATGGGTGTCGTCGTCAAGGATGGCGAGATTCTTTTTAACGAACCCACTCACGGCGATGTGATGGTGGGCTTCAATGCGGATCACATCATGGTGATCGCGGAGGTCGGCTCCATGGGAGCCGCCGGCTTTTCTACCTATGTAAAAGAGAACAATATCATCGATGCTGTTTCCTTTAAGGATCTGAACAGCAGCAATACCAATCTGTTTACAAAACTGATCATCAACGGATCCCCCGTGGACTTAAACGGCAAGGGCGCCGGCGCCAATCCGCGCACCTGTATCGGCCAGTGTGCCGACGGAACCGTGCTGATCCTGGTAACGGACGGCCGCGGGGCTTCGGGACATCTGGGTGCGACCGGACAGGATCTGATCGATGTCATGCTGCAGTACGGTGCCGTCAATGCAGCAAACTTAGACGGTGGTTCCTCTTCGGCCATGTATTATGACGGCGCCTATGCACACACTTCGACCTATCTGACCTATTCCGATTCGTCGAGACGTCTGCCGACGGCATTTATTGTGAAATAAATATGGTAAAAGAAAACGCAACAAAGAAATCGCATATCTGGATCTTCTTCCTTCTGTACATCGCACTTCTTCTGGCCGCGATGATGTTTTTCCTGCGCCATGTGAGCAAAGTGCTCACGGTCTACGAAGCATCCCAGCCTACCCATGCGATCGAAGCACTCACAGACAGCCTGTCCGAAAAGGGGATCGCCGGCTATATCACTGTAATGCTTCCGGATATTACAAAAGAAGAACCGGATGCACAGCAGCCCTATACCTTAACGATCACACAGGATCTTCCGTATACGGATTATGAAGAAGCAGAAGATTACGTGGCGGAACTAAACGAAATGATCCGGCAGAACGGTGTGCAATACCACCGGGAGATGGAAGATTATACCACCGGCGCGATCCGCTACAGTCTCTATACGGGTGAACGCCGCTTCGCGGAAACCTCTCTGCTGCCGGGTGATACCTTGACCAGACTGAAGCTTCTGACCATCACCCAATGGATCCCGCAGGAGATCCGTCTGCTGCGCGAGGCCCCGAAATGCTGCGTGATGGCGACGATCCCCGCCGGGGATACGCTGATGATCAATGACCGGGCCGTCGGCTCCGAGCATATCCTCGGTTCCGCTTCTCTTCCCGGGCTGGACTACTGCCGGAACTACGTGGAGATCCCGGATCTGCTAAGCTACGAGATCACGGATCTGTACAGGCTGCCGAGAGTCACGATACTGGATGCCGGCAAAAATACGATCGCAGAATACGATCCCACAGCAAACAACGATGCTTCCGACGGCCTCTTCCATGTAGAAAACAACCGTCTGTCCGTGGATCTGCAGCCGTCCGAAAGCGAAATGCCGGAAGATCTGCAGCGCTATGTACTGGACTGCGTGGAGACCTACTCGCTCTTCTTCTCCCGCGACTTACCGGGAGCCACCGGCAGCACCGCACCCATCCGTCATCTGTTCCCGGCCGACTCCGAATACTTAAGCCTCGCAGAAGAATACCGCCGCAACAGTATGGGCTATTTCGATTCCCACAGCAAAACACATTTTGTTACGGAACAGGCAGATCAATATATCATCTACGGCGAAGACTGCTTCTGCTGCCATGTATATCTGGAAAAATCCATGACGATCTACGGCAGCCGGGAAGTGATCGATAAGACGGAAGGGATCTATTACTTTGTAAAAATAAACGATACCTGGGTGATCGCGGATATTCAGTAAAGACGTCGTATAATGATGTTATTATAAGTGCGGAAGAATCAGATCTCCTGCACTTTTTTGTTCTTCCTCTATGGCAGATATCATCCTGTCCGCCTGTACATCTTTGATCCTATCTTCCCTCTTCGCAGCTTTTTTGAAATGATTTCTTTTCCCTCATCTGCTATCTTGTGTATATGCAGGGTAGCTCAGTTGGTAGAGCACAGAAAAACGGATCATGAAAAAAGAGGTGATCCTAACCGCAAACACTTTTCCCTATCAGGCTGGTGTCGCCGGTTCGATTCCGGCCCCTGCAATTTAATAAATGTGACACTTGCAGCAATCATTCCATTGGTGAAGGATTTAATGCGTAAGCGCTTGGTCTTGCCGGTTCGAATCCGGCTGAAAAGGAAAAAAAGTGTCATGATTTAGGGATGCCGACAGCAATCATACGATTTCTTATTGTCAAGAATAATGAATGCATCCTGTATTTTGAAGGAAAGGAGAAACAAACATGAACTTTGCTGAAATCTTAAGAAAAGCAGCCACCTTTACCCGCACCGAAAACGGCGCGGTGGCATTAAGTACCACAGGCGATGCCTGCCTGGATCTGTTCGGTACCATCGGCGCACTGCGGGAAGCAGATGACGCCCGGATCGAACGGCTCTTTGCGGAAGCTTATAAAGAAGATCCTCTTTTTGCTACGAAAGTAGCTTTCTATGGCCGTGATGTGAGAGGGGGCCTGGGCGAGCGCCGGATGTTCCGTGTGTTACTTCGCTATATGGCACAGTATCATCCCGAAGCATTGCGCGCCAATCTGGACCTGGTGGGTGTTTATGGCCGTTACGACGATCTCTACGAGCTGACAGGCACACAGCTCGAAGCCGAGATGTGGGCGGCCATGAAAACCCAGTTCGAAGAAGACCGTAAAAACATGGAGGATGGCCATGCCATCTCGCTACTGGCAAAATGGATCAAAACCGCAGATGCAAGTTCGCCAAGAACGCGCAAACTGGGTATCCTGACCGCACAGAAACTGGGCTACTCCGTGTATGAATTCAAACGGATCGTACGCCGGATGCGCAAACATATCGGTGTGGTGGAAGCGCTGATGAGTGCAGGCCGCTGGGATGAGATCACCTATAGTGAAGTACCTTCCCGCGCCATGCTGATCTATCGCAATGCTTTTCGCCGTCACGACGAGGAACGTTTCGCGGCATTTATCGATCGGGCTGTGGAAGGCAAAGAAACCATACACTCTGCGACATTGTATCCGTACGATATCGTAATGAAATATCTGAACTTCGGCTGGAATATTGCCGCAGCGCAGATCCCGGCAGCGGAGTCCAAAGTGCTGGAAGCACAGTGGCGGGCTCTTCCGGAATACGTGGAGGAAGGCACCAACGCATTGGTCATGGCCGATGTGTCCGGCTCTATGATGGGTATGCCCATGGCTACCTCCTTAGGTCTTGCCTTGTATTTCGCGGAACACAACCATGGTGACTACCACAACCTGTTCATGACCTTTTCCGCGCAGCCGCAGTTTGTATCGGTACAGGGTGAAACACTGCAGCAGAAACTGGCATCCATCTCCAAAGCAGCATGGGGAATGAACACCGATCTGTGCGAGGCGTTCCGTAAGGTCCTCACTCTGGCAGTTACAAACCATACGCCGAAAAAAGATATGGTACAGTCCATCATCGTGATCTCGGATATGGAGATTGACGCGTGCGGCAACCGGGAATGGAGCTTCTATGACAAAATGCGTGACGAGTACCGCCGGGCAGGCTATGAGATCCCGAATGTGATCTTCTGGAATGTAAACAGCCGGCATGATGTGTTCCACGCCGACAGCAGACGCAAAGGCGTACAGCTTTGCTCCGGTCAGTCAGCCGCCGTATTTCAGCAGATGCTTTCCTGCATAGGAATGACGCCGCTGGAAGCCATGCAGCAGGTGATCAACAGTGAGCGGTACGAAGCGATCCGCATCAGTGCATAAAGGAAAAGGCTCAGCATTGCAGGGTCCGGTACATCGATTAGGAAGATCGGTTGCGCCGGACCTTTTTTCTGCTAAGGTTCGCACCCAAAAAGTATCAGAAACGCAACTCCCATTATATTGTTGCAAATACTCTTTTACGATAATATTATAATGCATAGTATAAAGCTTTATATAGCAAACCTTTTAGAGGATCAAAAGATGCTGAAGAATTATATTTGCCCCGGATGCGGCGGTACCATCGAATTTT